>NZ_JBIMEV010000006.1:0-164066 GCF_051262595.1 Salipaludibacillus sp. CF4.18 | reverse complement strand
TTATTAATAATCATTAGGGTCTTTTTTTAAAGATAAGAATTTATAAAATTAGCAGCTACCTTCACGCCGCACGTATCAAAGGAAAACCACCCTCCTTTCGAGTAGCACCTACACGCACTACGTAGGTGCTACTCGGGGCGCCGGAAGCTGACGCTGTATTTAACAAAAGACGGCTATGCCGTTTTTCTTAAAAGAAAAACTATAAAATGATCGTTTTTTTAGAGATTGTTGTTTTCGTTGAACAGAGAGGTTCGAATCTGCTCTAGGTGGCTGTTACGCCAGCAACGCTTGAGTCAGCAACTTTGGTTTATACTCGAATAAACATTTCGATATTATTAAAAGGAGATGTATGCATGAAACTTACTGTCATTGGTTTTTGGGGAGCTTATCCTGAAAAAAATGAAGCAACGAGTTGTTTTTTACTAGAAGAAGCAGGTAAGTCAATTCTGCTTGATTGCGGAAGTGGCGCCGTTGCGCAACTCCAAAACTATCTGGACTTACATACACTGGATGCGGTCATTCTTAGTCATTATCATCATGATCACGTCGCAGATTTAGGTGTGCTCACTTACAGCCGCGTTGTTGACATAAACTTGAATAAAACAGAGAAACCACTGAAAATCTATGCTCATAAAGAAGATTTAACAGGCTTCGAAAAATTAGGGAAACCTCCATTCACAGAGGTAACCAGTTATCAACTTGATAGTATAGTAAAATTCGGTCCGTTCACCATTACGTTTCAAAAAACAGATCATCCAGCCCCTTGCTATGCGATGAGAATTGAAAGTTCAGAAACAAATCATACTATTGTTTATACAGCAGACACTACTTTTCAAGAATCATTGATACCCTTTGCAAGAAATGCTTCCTTGCTCATTGCTGAAACAAGTTTTTATGCAGACCAATCCGCTGAAAAGTTCGGGCATATGAACAGCAGAGAAGTAGCAATGCTTGCGAAGGAAAGTGAAACCAAAGAGGTCGTCCTCTCTCATCTTCCTCACTTCGGAGATCATCAGCAGTTAGTTAATGAAGTCGCGAAAACTTATAGTGGTGAGATTTCATTAGCGGAAACCGGAAAGACATGGCTTTTGTAGATGAACTCAAACTTTCCTAAAGTATATAGGAATGTTTTTTTGCGTTTTATGGCCCACTTTTATCCAGATTTACCCATTAAGATGTTTATAAAATGCTTATCTAAGAGAAAATAAGACAAGGGAAGAAAGATTAATACGTGTAAAGGTTGGATGATATGAAAACACATAGTGTAAACTCAACAATGAATACTACCGATGCAAACACTACAACTTATTCAACTAGAAACTTATGGGCAGGCATTTTGTTTGGACTTGGATTAATAGCTTTTTTTGATGAAGTAGTTTTTCATCAATTACTTCATTGGCACCATTTCTATGATAGATCTACTTCGGAGATTGGATTAGTGTCAGATGGATTGTTTCATGCGTTTAGTTGGTTTGCAACGATTGCGTCTTTGTTTATTTTTGCTGATCTCAGAAGAAGAAATGCTATGCGCCTCAAGAGGTGGTGGGGTGGTGTTTTATTCGGGGCTGGCTTATTTCAATTGTATGACGGTATAGTCCAACATAAACTGATGCAAATCCATCAGATTCGATATAATGTTCCTCTGTTTCCTTACGATGTTACCTGGAATATTACTGCTTTCATAATGATTGTAATCGGGTTAATTTTAATTTATAAAACGCAAACGATCAAGACTACGCGGGGAGAAGTTACATAATGGTCAATAATCACCTTCATTATAGAGAGTGGACTGCTTTTCAACCCGTTATAGTAATAGGATATCTACTTATTATTAGTATATATATTTTTGCCGCTGTGAAATCTAACCAACGACTTAGACAATGGCCGTTACATCGCTCAGTCTTTTGGATTTTAGGAGTTAGTTGTGTATTTTTCGTTGTTGGACCATTGGCTCCCCGTGCTCATATAGATTTCACATTACACATGATTGGTCATTTGCTTTTGGGAATGTTGGCACCTCTATTTATTGTCCTGTCGGCACCTATGACATTACTACTTCGAACATTATCTGTTCAAAAAGCTAGGTTTCTGTCAAAATTGCTACAGACAAGGCTATCCCGGTTTTTAGTTGACCCTGCTGTATCGGCACTTCTCAATTTTGGTGGGCTTTGGATTCTTTACACTACGAGTTTGTACTTAGCAATGCAACAAAACATGTTGATACATGTCGTCATCCATTTCCATGTGTTTGTGGCTGGTTTTCTGTTTACGACTTCCATGATCTCTATTGATTCATTCGTATATAAGACAAGTTTTTTATATCGAGCCATTGTCTTAGTGATTGCTCTTGGCAGTCACAGTATATTGTCTAAATATATTTATGCCTATCCATTAACTGGAGTATCGGTCTACGAGTCTGAAATTGGAGGAAAGCTTATGTTTTACGGAGGAGATGTTGTTGATATAATTCTGATCTACCTGTTTTGTCTGCAATGGTATAATGCTACATCACCTAAATTACCAATTGCCTCTGTTAACAAAGTGGTTACTGAATACTAATATTGCTAGTCTACATGTGTTTAATTGAAATGGATTTTATATATACAGTTTGACTTATATAAGTATTTTATTATACAATGATAAAGAAGGGGGAGGGTATGCATGGTGACGTCTACCAAACAAACCTCAAGAGAAGTTGTTGAATGCCTTAAGGTAATTAGTGATCCGACGAGGTTATTAATAATGAAATTAGTTGAGCAAAAAGAATACTGTGTCTGTCAATTTGTTGATATGTTTGCAATCAGTCAACCAGCAATTAGTCAACACTTACGTAAACTCAAACAAGCGGGGCTTGTGAAAGAAGATCGACGGGGGCAGTGGCGGTATTATTCCATAGATGAATCATCGGTTCATTCACATCTTGTAAAAGGTATATTGAACCACATTGATAAGGAAGACGAACAGTTTAACTTATTGTTGTCAAAAGAAACGCCAGTTAATTGTAAATAATAATTTATCGTATCGTAAGCTATTGTTAGCACTTATACTTAATAAAGAGGAGACATTTTGCATGACTAAGAAATCAATTTATTTTTTATGTACAGGTAATTCATGCCGTAGTCAAATGGCAGAAGGATGGGCGAAACAGCATTTAGGCGAGGACTGGAATGTATACAGCGCTGGCATAGAGGCACATGGTCTGAATCCAAACGCAGTGAAAGCAATGAATGAAGTCAGTATTGATATTTCGAGCCAAACATCAGACATCATTGATTCAGAGCTTTTAAACAATGCAGATTTTGTTGTGACACTTTGTGGGGATGCAGCCGACAAATGTCCAATGACACCCCCTCACGTAAAACGTGCTCACTGGGGTTTTGATGATCCTGCAAAAGCAGAAGGATCGGATGAAGAAAAATGGGCATTTTTCCAACGCGTTCGTGATGAAATTGGCGTTAGAATTAAAACATATGCTGAAACAGGCGAATAACTACATCAATGGCCGGGAAATTCCTTTCACGGCTTTTTATCAAGTCTTTAAATAATTTCTTATGAAGGAGAGAGCTTGTGATGAAAAAAATAGAGATATATGATCCTGCAATGTGTTGTGATACCGGAGTTTGTGGTCCAACCGTAGATCCGGAATTAACTAAACTTGCGACGGCGATCTATTCCCTAAACAAAAAAGGCTATCCAGTCACACGTTATAATCTTGCTAATGATCCAGCAGCTTTTGCAGAAAATGAGGTAGTAAACGGTGTGCTTCACGATAAAGGACCAGATGCATTACCAATTGTTCTGGTGGATGGTGAAGTGTATAAAATAGGAGAATATCCTTCTAATGACGAGTTTTCGGTATGGTTTAACATAGACGAAAATGAGTTATCAATTAAAAAGCCTAAAGTTCGACTAGATATCAATGTGACAACGCAGGAGGGAAACTAATGTTTGAACCGTTTAAGCCATCCTTTCTTAGTGATACCCCTTTTTTATTTTTTACAGGAAAAGGAGGCGTCGGTAAAACGACAACAGCTTCAGCAACAGCAGTTGCGATGGCAGATGCTGGTAAAAAAGTTCTCATAGTCAGTACGGATCCAGCATCTAATTTGCAGGATGTGTTTGGTATGGATCTAACAAATGATCCTCAGCCTGTAAACGGTGTAGATCGTCTTTATGCTTGTAATCTTGATCCTGAGGAATCGGCTCGTCAATATCGGGATAATTTAGTCGGTCCATACCGAGGCAAATTGCCCGATGCCGTCGTCGATCAAATGGAAGAGCAGATGTCCGGTGCTTGTACGGTTGAAATCGCTGCTTTTGATGAATTTACAAACTTACTTGCGGATGGGAAAATGATGGAGCAGTTTGACCATATACTATTTGATACTGCACCGACAGGCCATACTTTACGTTTGCTCAAATTGCCAACGGCCTGGAGTGGTTTTCTGGAAGATTCCACTCATGGTGCTTCTTGTCTCGGTCCTCTCGCGGGGGTGGCTGAAAAGAAAGATCTATATGAAAAGACAGTTCGGGCACTCTCTAATCCCAAACAGACCACACTCATTCTTGTCACCCGACCTGACGTCACTTCTTTTCGGGAAGCGGAACGGACATCACGCGAACTTAGAGAGATTGGAATTGATAACCAGAAACTAATTCTGAATGGACACTATCAGGCAAAACTTCAAGGAGACAGTATTTCCGAAGCCTTTTCTCGAAAACATGAGCAAGCGATTGATACGATGTCGGTATACTTAAGTGGGATGAACATTTCTAGTATACCTTTCATGGCACAGTCGCTAACAGGTATTGAAAGCTTGAGAAGTCTTTTTCATGATCGTGAAAACGTAGATTCTGAAATAGAGAAAACGATTCTTCAGGAGCAGTCACTCGAGTCTGTGAAACAGTTGGTTGACGAATATTCCGAGAACGGCACACGGGTTGTCATGACAATGGGGAAGGGTGGAGTAGGTAAAACGACGCTAGCATCTTTGATTGCAGTTGGGTTAGTTGAAAAAGGGCATAAGGTTCATTTAACGACAACAGACCCGGCAGCCCATTTAACAGATCGTTTTAAAGGAACAGGGCCCGAGTTATTAACTGTTTCACGAATTGATCCTGTTCAGGAAGTAGAAGATTATAAAGCCGAAGTAATGAAGACTGCCGGAGAATTGGATGATGAAGCTAAGGCGTACTTAGAAGAAGATTTACGTTCTCCATGTACGGAAGAAATTGCTGTTTTCCGTGCCTTTGCTGATGTAGTAGCAGGAGCCGACAATGAGATTGTTGTTATTGATACAGCTCCAACAGGACATACTTTATTGTTGTTGGATGCCACACAGTCCTATCATAAGGAACTCGAACGATCAACAGGTGAAGTGCCGGAAAATGTAAAGAATTTACTTCCGCGACTTCGAAATGCAAAAGAAACAGATGTAGTACTCGTAACACTGCCAGAAGCAACACCCGTATTAGAAGCGTCTAGGCTGCAAGCAGATTTAAAGCGTGCAGATATTTATCCCAAAGCTTGGGTAATTAACCAAAGTCTTTATGGGACAGCTGTAACAGAACCGGTTTTAAAGGGAAAGGCAGAAGCAGAAAAAGTATGGATAAAAAAAGTTAGTGAAGAACTTTCCGTAAGAACCATTTTAATTCCTTGGCAAGAGGAAGATAGTATTGGTTATGAAAAAATGAAAGAATTAGTCACGAAGTAAACGTAGAGAGTTTTTTATGCGAAGATTCAAAACACCTGGAGAGCTTTTTTCTTCAGGTGTTTTTTTTAGAATTTAAATTGTATATTGATCGTTTAATCATAAAATTATAGAGGCTGGGTGAGAAAATAATAGATTTAAACAAGGTTTATATATAGAAATTTTAATTAATACATTAATGTAATTTCTTAAAAAAGTATATAAACAGAGAGTTTTCTGCAGATTTATGTGCAAATCGACAAGAAAATTTACAAATAATTCACAAATCATTTACATTACATTCATTCTACCTTAATATTCAACTATTATACTTCAATTGTGGCCAAGAGAGAGGCCCAAAACACATAGTTTTATAAATTCGAGGAGGAATGTAACAGTGAAAAGAGTTAAATTATCACTTATGCTAGCAGGACTTATCACATTCGCCGTAGCTTGTGGCGAGGAAGATGAGGCTTCTGGTACATCTAACAACGGAAATAATGCAAATAACGGAAATGAAACTACTGAAGAAACAAACGAAGAAACTTCTGAAGAAATCTCAGGAACTGTATCGGTTGATGGATCGGGAACTGTATATCCACTCATGGCTCGCTTAGCAGAAGAATATATGACAACAGAACAAGCAGGTGTCAGCGTTGAAGTAGGACGTGCAGGAACAAGTGCAGGAATGGAAAAATTCATTAATGGCGAAACGGATCTTTCTAACGCGTCTAGACCTGTTAAAGAAGAAGAGCTAGCTGGTTTAGAAGAAGCTGGAATTGAATCAAAAGAATTCAAGGTAGCTTTAGATGGATTAACGATTGTCATTCATCCAGATAATGATTGGGCAAATGAAATGACAGAAGAAGAAATTAAAGAAGTTTTCGTTACAGGAAACTTTAAAGATGACGATGTTGTTTTATGGTCTGATGTAAGACCGGAATGGCCAGAAGAAGAAATCAATTTTTACGGACCAAACGAAAATCACGGAACATATGAGTTCTTCGTAGATGAAATCATTGAAGAACAAGATTTAGTAGAAGGAATTAATCTTCAACAAGAATATTCTACGCTTGTAGAGCTAGTTTCTGAAGACGAAAATGCCATTGGATTCTTTGGTTTTGGTTACTATACAAATAATGATGACAAACTAGGAGCCGTTCATGTGGACTTCGGAGACGGACCAGTTGAACCTACTCTTGAAACTATTGGAGAAGAAAGTGCATATGCACCATTTACTCGTCCTGTATTTACGAACTTAAGTGTGAATGCTGCACAAGAAAAACCAGAAGTAAAAGACTTTATTAAATATGTATTAACTGCTGCAGATGATTTCTCTGGTGAAACAGGATTTGCTCCACTTCCAGAAGAAGAGCTTAATAGTTATTTAGAAGAAGTCGAAGCTATCGAATAATAGAGATTCATTGTTTAACGAAGGTGAGGAGAATTCCATTTTTCTCACCTTCCTTAAAAGTGTTTATAGAATGGCTGGAAGGGGTCAAGTTCAGATGTCAGAGAGATTAAATGTAAAAGAAGCTATTGAAGCTAAAAGAAAAAATAATAAATCTGTTTTTGTTGAAAAAATGGTTCCCGTAATCTTATTCTTGGCTGCCTTTATTTCGATTATTACCACGATTGGAATCGTTGGCACATTAACTTATGAAACGATTCTGTTTTTTAGGGAAGTTTCCTTTACCGAATTTTTTACCACTACGGATTTGAGTCCTTTGAACCCTACTGACCCTAAATTCAGTATTTTACCATTGTTAATGGGTACCGTGATGTCTTCGTTAATTGCTATGTTCGTTGCAATTCCGATTGGGCTTACAACTGCCGTTTACTTAAGTGAATATGCAAGCAGTAATTCTAGAAAAGTCTTAAAACCAATGATTGAAGTTTTAGCAGGAATACCAACAATTGTTTATGGATTTTTTGCATTTACTTTTGTTACTCCGGTTCTACAAGAGGTTATTCCTATTTTGGATAGAACGAATGTGCTTAGCCCTGGAATTGTCATGGGTATCATGATTATTCCAATGGTAGCTTCTCTATCAGAAGATGCAATGAACTCTGTGCCTAATTCGATGAGAGAAGGTGCATTGGCTTTAGGTGCAACTCCTTTGGAAGTGGCATTTCGTGTTGTTATCCCTGCTGCAATTTCAGGAATTATCGCTTCCTTTGTTTTAGGAATATCCCGTGCGATTGGGGAAACGATGATTGTTACTATTGCAAGTGGTAGTACAAAGAATTTTACATTTGATGTTACACAGTCGATGCAGACAATGACGGCCTATATTGTGGAAGTAACAAGTGGTGATGCTGGTGCTGGAACTACGGCTTACTTTAGTTTATATGCTGTTGGTATGACATTATTTGTATTTACGTTATTGATGAACATGTTTGCTACCTATTTGACTCGTAGGTTTAGGGAGGTATATTAATTATGGAATACATTGATCGTGGACATGTGCGAAAAAAGATGCAGACGCGTTTACTATTAAATAAAGTATTTAAATATTTATTCTTAGCTGCAACACTTTTTGGTTTAGTTTTTCTAGCAATATTAATAACAAGAGTATTTATTGATAGTATTGGTTGGCTTGATGTTAGTTTCTTGACGAACAGATTGTCCTTCAATCCGGAAATAGCAGGCATAAAGGGAGCAGCAGCTGGTACATTATGGCTTATGCTGATTGTCGGACCAGTAACGATGACACTCGGTGTGGGGACAGCAATTTATTTAGAAGAGTATGCTAAAAAGGGTCGACTTCATTCATTCATACAAACGAATATTTCAAATTTAGCGGGTGTCCCTTCCATCGTTTTTGGATTACTAGGTTTAACTGTATTTGTCAGAGTATTAGGTTTCGGTTCCAGTATTATAGCTGGTGGATTAACGATGTCATTACTAGTACTCCCAATTGTAGTGGTGGCAACTCAAGAGGCAATACGCTCAGTGCCCGGATTTTTAAGAGAAGCTTCCTATGGTATGGGAGCCACAAAGTGGCAGACTATAAAAAAAGTTGTGTTACCCGCTGCTATACCAGGTATTTTAACGGGGATGATACTGGCACTGTCAAGAGCAATTGGAGAAACAGCTCCATTAGTTGCACTAGGGATTCCAGCATTAATTATCCCAGTACCTGATAGTATTTTTGATAATTTTACAGCATTACCTATGCAAGTTTACTATTGGACAATAGATTCTGTCCTAACGGAAGAATATTTAAATTTAGCTGCAGCAACGATTGTTGTTTTACTGGCAGTATTATTTTTAATGAATTCGGTTGCTATTATTATCCGAAATAAATTTCAAAAAAGATATTAATATAGGAGGCGAACATTATGTCATCATTAACTTCTTTCGATCAAGAAGAAAACAAAGAAAAAAATGAAAATGAAAGTTCAACGATTACAAAGGAAAGACAAAAGGCTCCTGTCTTTCAAACTAAAGCATTAAATCTTTGGTATGGTCAAACACATGCCTTGAAAGATATTAATCTACCGATCCTGGAAAATGAAGTGACTGCGATTATCGGACCATCAGGTTGTGGGAAATCTACCTATATTAAAACGCTGAATAGAATGGTGGAAATGGTGGAAAGTGTTAAAATATCTGGTGAAATTTTATACAGAGATAAAAATATATTTGATAAAAACTACCATGTGGAAGAACTTCGTACCCGCGTTGGAATGGTATTTCAAAAACCAAATCCATTTCCGAAAACAATATTTGAAAATGTTGCATACGGTCCAAAGGTTCACGGTATTCGAGATAAAAAACTCTTGAAACAAATTGTTGAAAAAAGTTTGAAAGGTGCAGCTATATGGGAGGAAGTAAAAGATAGGTTACATGAAAATGCTTACGGCCTTTCCGGCGGGCAACAGCAACGCTTATGTATTGCTCGTTGTCTGGCAATTGAACCAGATGTGATTTTAATGGATGAACCCACCTCAGCATTAGATCCTAAGTCAACATTAAAAGTAGAAGAGTTAGTACAGGAATTAAAAAAGAATTACTCTATCGTTATAGTTACTCATAACATGCAGCAAGCAGCAAGAATTTCGGATAAAACGGCATTTTTCTTGAATGGTGAAGTAGTAGAAAATGATAAGACAGATTTCATTTTTTCAACCCCTAAAGATAATCGTACGGAGGACTATATTTCTGGTCGCTTCGGATAGGAGAGATGATATGACAGTTAGAGAGAACTTTAATTTAGAAATGATAGAGTTAAAAGAGGAAATTAAGCTATTGGGTTCGTTGGTAGAAAAAGCTTTCTTAGAAACAATGGATGCTTTTCATAACAAGGATCACGCTAAGTTTGAGCAAATTATAGAAAATGATAAATATATTAATGCAATTGAATTAGATATCAATGAAAAAGCAACACTATTAATTGCTAAGCAACAGCCAGTTGCCAGTGATCTAAGAAAAATTATTGTTGCTTTGAAAGTATCAAGTGATTTAGAGAGAATGGGTGATTTAGCAGTTGATATGGCAAAAGCTGCTGAAAGAATGCATGGTTCTGAGAAGTTTGATGAATATGAAATCTCCCTACTAGAAATGGCTAACAAAGCACGGGACATGATGAAAAAAGTTTTGTTAGCATATAAAGAAAGCAGAGTAATGGATGCGCAGCATGTTGCTTCTATGGATGATGTTGTAGATGCTGCTTATGGAGAGTTTATAAGAAAAATCATTCATGTGACCATCACAGATAAAAGCGACATTGAAAATATCACTCAGATGACATTTATCGCAAGGTATATTGAACGTATCGCTGATTATTGTACCAATATATCTGAATGGATCATTTATGAAGTAAACGGACAAAGATTTGATTTAAATTAACGATTGAATACGAAGCCAGGAAGGTAGCTGATTTCATGAATGAATCTAATAGAAATCAATCTGTCTTAGTTGTTGACCATCATTTAAGTACTCGTTTGAAGATTGAGGATGTATTTAGGTCCAATGGGTTTAAAACATGGGGCTCAAGTTCAGGGGAAGATGCTTTAAAAAAAGCATTAACACTTTCTCCAAGTACGATTGTCATAGAATTGAGCCTTCCCGATATGGGAGGTCTCGATTTATGCAGAGAGATGCGGCAAATCCATAATAATTGGACGCCGATTATCTTTATTTCGGAAAACACAGACGAAATTGATACCGTATTAGGTTTGGAATTGGGCGCCGATGATCATATGACTAAGCCTCTGCGTATGAAAGAATTAGTTGCCAGGGTGAAATCTATTCATCGCAGGGGATTTTTATGTTGTAATACGCCTAACTCGATGAAAGAAAAAAAAGATTTACTTCAAATAGACACGTTTATAACAAACGGCTATTTAGCTATTGATCCTTCTCAATTCATGGTTTATAGATCGGGAGAGGCACTTGAATTTACTAGAAAAGAGTTTGAATTAATTTATTATTTATTAAAGAACAAAGGAAAAGCTTTTTCACGACACCATTTACTCGGCATGTTATCCACAGATAGCTCACAAACTGATGAACGTATTATTGACGTGTTTATTAGTCGAATCCGCCAGAAGATCGAACCATATTACCGAAACCCCACTTATATCAAAACCATAAGAAATGTTGGCTACATGATGAAGCCTATTTCTGTTGCAGCAGATTATCAACCTCTGAAAGGGGGTGATGATGACAGAAGTTTAGTAAATAATTACATAAATATTAGAGAGTGATGTTTCTTTTTTTCCCCTTAATCGTTTATACTATTCAATTGTATAGGTCGGATAAAGGGGGCAATCGCATTGGAACATTATCAGGTGTTTTTACATTCCCATTCGTTATTTTGGTTCATTAGTATCGTACTTTTTATATTAACGGTCATTCTTTTATTTTTTGGGAAGTTTAGTATGGCTAAAGTAATCCAAATGATACTACGTGTACTCTATATTCTCGTCTTAACGACTGGAGTATTCTTAATTATAATGAATATTTGGTGGGGATCGATATTAAAAGGACTTTTGTCTTTTTGGTTGATTTATGTCATGGAATTGATTTCGAACCGTATGGCAAAAAAACAATTAACATCAAAGAAAAAAGTATTTTTTTGGCTCCAATTTTTCATAGCGATTACTGTTGTGTTGTATATTGGTTTTAACATCAGCTGATTGTGTAAAGTTTTAGTTCACGTTTTAAGTTTTCTTTCCCATTTCTGTTATTGTTCTGGCGTTAAATTGCTTTATTATGCTTTTAAACTCTAAACTGTCAGGACCGTTTAATTAGAAAATTCCTTAATAAAAGTTTATAAAGTGGGGTTTTATAAGAGATAGGTGTCAGATGTCTTATAGCGTAGTTGGGAAGATGTCGGTATGATTTTAATTGTCGTAGTTGTATTTGTAAGTCCTATTGATTTAATCAGCGGTAAAATTCGTAAAAGGCTAGTGTAATGAATTCGACAGAATATGTGAAAGATAAACGAAATAAGCAGTAGAAAGATGAGGCTCCGACAATGTATGGGTCCTCATCTCTATTTTTTTACATAGAAGGGACACAAGTAATGAACAGACAAGAAATTTATCGTTATACAAAGGAATGGGTATATGAGGCAGGTGTTATTTTAAGGGAATCAGTCACGATGGATCTAGAAGTGGAATACAAGACATCAGCAGCTGACCTTGTTACTGAGAAAGATAAAGAGATTGAAATGTTTTTTGTTAAGAAGATTAATGCAACATTTCCGAACCATTATATTTTAGGGGAAGAAGGTACTGCTTCTGATCAGAAAGATTATAATCCGCAACATGAAGTTGTCTGGTTAGTGGATCCGATTGATGGAACAACAAACTTCGTCCATCAAAAACGAAATTTCTGTATTTCTGTCGGTATTTATGACAATGGTAAGCCAGTTGTGGGCGTTATTTATGATCCGATATCAGATGAGATGTTTCATGCCCTTGCTGGTGAAGGAGTTTATTTAAACGATCAGCGGATGAAACTACCTTCTAAGGTAACAACTTATGAGCAAGCATTGATCAGTATGAATCATTTATGGTTAGCACCGAATGATTTTCTTTATGAGCAGCCTATCCAACAGATGGCAACGGATATTCGGGGATTTCGTTGTATCGGTTCAGCCGCATTAGAGCTTGCTTATGTATCAGTAGGTCGATTAGATGGGGCTATTTTTGCAGGTCTAGGATCGTGGGATTTTGGAGCAGGATATATACTACTTCAAGAACAAGGTTTGAGTGTAACAACATTAGCTGGTGATGGAATTGATTTTTTTAAGCCCTCTTCTTTACTAACTGCATCTAAAGAATTACACCAGGTGGTTCAATCAAATTATATTCGGTTAAAATGAAAATAAATACGTAATAGAGTTAAGCGTAACATTATCTGATAAGAAAGGATTGAAGTGAAGTGGAGAAATTGTACATATTTGATTTAGATGGAACACTCTACGAAGGTACCGACCATTTTGATTACTATGCAGAACGTTTAGCTACGAGTGTAGCAGAAGAGAAAAGGCTTGAATATTGGAACGACTATAAAAAAATGAAAAATGGCAATCATACTGTACAAATTGGTAAAGGATATGATGTCGCCAATGATGCAGCTTTAACAATTGATCCTATGACATTAGAAGTGGTAGATTCCCACGATTGGGATGGGAATAAATTACCTGCTATTATTTCATTATATAAAAACAAGGAGGTTCAATTTGATTTCGAAAAAATTATTGCGATTGGCGATGGATGGTGGCTTCCTTTTGTTTGCGCGAAACATTATCGTGTAAAGTATTGCTATCCTCATTATTTAGAGACAAAGGATTACATGAGTAGTGAAAAGTTTAATTTAGACAAGATTTCTGGTCTTAAAGAAGGACTATTAAAATTAAAACAGAAAAATAAAGTTGTTTTAATAACGAACAGTGATAAAGATGATGTAGAAAGACTCATGGAAAACTTAGATTTAACAAATATTTTCGATGAGATTATAAGCTCTGCAAAAAAACCGAGTCTTACTTCCGAGCACTTCAAAAAACTACAGCTTAACAATAAGATTTCTTATAAAAATATGATATCGATCGGTGATAATTTTATGAATGAAATAGCGCCAGCTTTGTTATTAGGCATAAAAGCAGTATATATTGCAGAACATAAAGCCCCTATTACACACAGGGACTTAACTCACATACATAAAATAGGTCCATGGATTAAGCAACTTACTTGATTTTTAATTATATTTTCACTTTTCTGAAAAAATATAGTGAAATATTACCATTTTTTTGATAATATGATTATATTAATAGTATTGAATGGTTATTCATTCATAGAGGAGTGGATTATAAGGATGAATTCGAAAATAGAAATTCTTCAGAAAAGAAATGTATTAATGATGAAATTGCTATGGTTTGCTTACATACTGGGTTTAGTGAGTAACTTCATAGCTGGAGTTCCCGTAAATGGGGTTATTACTTACGGAATAGTAGGTCTCGCTGCTGTTAGTATTATTACTGTTTTAACACTCAAAGGAATCGGTATTGCCTATATTCAATATGTGATGGTTGTTAATTTTTCCGTATTAATCTATTTTATGGTTTCGACTTCTCCCAAGCTATCAAATTACATGATGATTTATGTCGCGATTGCTTTTATCACATTGTTTCATAACAGTAGATCTATTGCACTATCAGCCTTATTAGGCCTAGGGTTATCCAACTACTTTTTTATTAGGTTTCAAGAAGAGATGTTTTACGGAGCAGGGTTTGATATATTAATATCCTTGAACGTGATGTTTGTTATTATTACTTCAGCACTTATTGCCCAAGCAAAAATTGGTGAAAATATGCAATCGGAAATGAACGAAAATTTCAAGGTAACAATGGAAGCTAAGGAAAAGTCAGATAGATTGTTACTAGAGGTAGAAAAATCGATAAGTGTCATTACTTCCTTTAGTTCCCACCTCAAAGAGAATATATCCTCTGCGGAAAGAATTGCTTCTGAAATAACTGGTTCTTATGGTGAGATGGCTCAAGGGGTCGAAGCATCGGCCGCAAGTGCCTCTCAAATACAGTTGGTGATAGGTAAAACTACGAAAGATATGCGTGAGATTGCAACTAATTTTTCAAGTATGAATCAACGGTCGCAGGCTACTTCTGACGCAACGTTAGAAGGAAATAAACGTGTAGAAGAGCTGACAGTACAAATGAACAAAATGAGTGAATTGATGAGTATTCAAAACGAAGTTGTAGCAAAATTATTTTCGGAGAGTAAAGAAATATCAACTATTTTAACTGCAATAACAGATATATCTGAACAAACTAATCTTTTAGCATTAAATGCTTCTATTGAGGCTGCAAGAGCAGGTGAACATGGAAAAGGTTTTGCAGTTGTGGCAGATGAAGTTAGAAAACTAGCCGAAAATTCTCAAGAGTCTACGATGCAAATAAAAAATATATTACAGGAAATACACAGCAAGATTGAGCTGGTAAAACAAAAAGGAGAATTAAACAACCAATCAATTGAGAAAAGTCTCCTTGTGACTGAGGCAACAAAAGGACAGTTTTCACAAATCGAAAAGCATGCAAATGACTCCTTGGCTCAGTCCTTACAAGTAAACAAACAAATGGAAGGAATGAATCTTTCAACCGAAAAAATACTCGTCGAAATTCATGAAGTAACAACCCACACAGCCGAGTCAAGTGCAACTGTAGAGGAAATGCTTGCTTCGATGGAGGAACAAAATGACAGAATTCAATCTATTGTTAGCAGCTTTAGTGAATTGGAATCGTTAACGTTGAGTTTAACTAAATTGACGCAACAGGCCTAGTTTTAATCAGGTGTTTCTCTTAAACAGCTAGGACACACCTCTTCCAATTATTCTAGGTTTAATGCTTTTATAATTGGTTCGAACGAGTATCCTAAGGCCTCTGCTACAGCTGCGTAAGTTACATAACCATTGGCGGTGTTAATTCCTTTAGCTAGCGCAGGATTGTATTTAATAGCTTCTCTTAATCCTCTATTAGCGATTTGTAGTGCGTATGGGACAGTTACATTGGTTAATCCAATTGTCGATGTTCTGGGAACTGCTCCTGGCATATTAGCAACGGCATAATGGACTACGCCATGCTTTGTGTATGTGGGATTGTCGTGTGTAGTAGTTTGGTTAACTGTTTCAATAATTCCGCCTTGATCAATAGCAACGTCAATGACTACAGAACCATTCTTCATACTTTTAATCATATTCTCAGTAACAAGTTTTGGGGCTTTTGCTCCAGGTATAAGCACAGCACCAATAACTAAATCAGAGTCCTTCACGGCTTGAGCGATGTTTAATGGATTGCTCATTATTGTATTAATTTCTAATCCAAAAATATCATCTAATTGTCGTAATCGTTCTGGATTTAGGTCGATAATCGTAACTTCTGCACCAAGTCCAATCGCAATTTTTGCTGCATTTGTACCAACTACGCCACCGCCAATGATTGTTACTTTGCCTCTTTTTACACCAGGAATACCTGAGAGTAAGATTCCACTTCCACCGTTCGGCCTTTCTAAAAACTGTGCACCTATTTGAGAAGCCATTCTGCCAGCCACTTCACTCATTGGAGTGAGAAGTGGGAGTGTTCTATTTATCTCAACTGTTTCATATGCTACTGAGGTAACTTTCTTATCTAGAAGAGCCTTACAAAGCGAAGGTACTGCAGCTAAATGTAAATACGTAAATAAGATGAGTCCTTCCTTAAAATATTTATATTCAGATTCCAATGGCTCTTTTACTTTCATGATCATTTCAGCACGTTGCCAAACGTTAAATGCTTCACCGATAATGTCTGCCCCACTATTTACATAATCATCATCATTAAAGCCACTCTCCGTGCCAGCTTCTGATTGTAAAAGAACTTTATGACCAGCTTGTGTTAATGTAAGTACACCTGCAGGGGTTAATGCTACGCGATTTTCATTATTTTTTATTTCTCGAGGTATCCCGATTATCATAGTTTTTCCTTCCTTTATTCGTAGAATAAATTATTAGCATTAAAAATCTAAGCTTGATTTAAACAGCTCTAAAACATTTTTAAGGACAAAGCTACTATATTTATAAGCTTTGTCCTTTAAGACATTTCTATTCATTCACTACGTCATGGGGAAAGGCGGGTTCGATTTCTTCTTTAAAAAATTTTTTAGTTTGATTATTGGAGATCAAACCTAAATATTCAGATTTCCTCACTTCATAATAAATCACATATCGGCCACTTTGGAATCTTACATGTAATTGTTTGTTAGTGTCGTCATATCCAATAGAGTTAAAATAATCATCCTTCAATTCTGTAACTTCCATAATATCCCCTTTCTATAAAAACGTATTGTAAGTATGATACCCAGACAGAATGAATCCCAAACGATACTATCCAAATAACTTGATATTTAGTAAGGTTAAAACTCGAGATTCACATCGTTGCAATAAAAATATATTATCTAATCTTTAAAATCACTTGTATGCATGGGATAATAGTCATAAAATGAATGGAGATAACAACTAGGTACAATCTATCATATGGGTCCTATTTTATGAATTATTAAACATATAAAACAGCATAAAAAAGGGGGGGAATATGGATAAATACTTAAACAACATTCAAAAAAACTTGTTAAGTAACAATGCAAAAGACGATATTACCTCCAGCCTGCATGATATTTGGAAAAATTGCAGTCATGAAGAGAATGATGATAATGATTATTCGTATTTATTACCAGTTGTTCAAGTATTAAAGCAGGCTTTAGAAGAGATCTCGTACGTGGTGGTTACGGATCAGCAAGGAAAAGTATCATACGCAAGTAAACAATATCTATCTACGTTTTATGATTTTAACGAAAAAATTCTGAACCTGGATTATTTAGAGATTATCCGTTCATTCGCGGAAGAAGAATACATAGAGGATTTATCTGATGCTATGGATCGACAAATAATTTTAAAAGTAAAAGGAGAGAGGGCAAGAAAAAATGATTATCCTATCACATTAGAAACATCTGTATTTCCTGTAATTCATCCGAATAAGGGAGTTATCGCATGTCTCATTCTACATCAGGACGTGACACCGCTAGCTGAAGCGGAAGAGACTATTAAGGAACTTGTGTCAATGGATGTTCTAACGGGACTTAAAACTCGTAAACAGTTTGAGAACGATTTGAAAAAAACGGTCTTAGATGCTGCAAAACCGCTATTTAAAGTTGGAGTTTTATTTGTCGATTTAGATAGGTTTAAATATTACAATGACACGTTGGGACACTTTACAGGAGATATGCTCATTAAGGAGATTGCACGGCACATGAAAATGTTCGAGGACGTTCAACAGCAGGTTTATCGATATGGAGGCGACGAGTTTGCCATTATAGTTGATAACTTCAACAAGGATAGTGTTCTGGAGCAACTCTCTGAAAAACTATTAAAGTTATTTGAGTTACCTTTCATTGTTCAAGGAAGTGAACTTTTTATTACTGCAAGTATTGGTTTTTCTATTTTTCCAGAGACAGGGAAAACTGTAGATGATCTCGTTCAGCAAGCAGAGATGGCCATGCATGTTGCAAAAGAGAGAGGGAAAGATGACTACCAAAAATATTTACCAACCTTGAGGACAAAACGTGATGAAAAGCTGAGTATTGAAAAGCGTCTAAGAGTAGCAATTGCCCAAAAGTCGTTTCAGGTGTATTATCAACCCCAAATTGACCTGAGAAAGAAAAGAGTAGTTGGGCTGGAAGCTCTACTTCGTTGGACGGACAAAAAACTTGGTGTTGTGTCTCCCAGTGTTTTCATTCCTATTTCTGAAGAATCAGGTCTAATTTCTTCAATTGGAGATTGGGTTTTAGCAGAAGCGTGTTTACAAGCAAAAAAATGGTCTGAAGAAGGGTTCACAATGAGAATGGGAATTAATATATCTCCGATTCAATTTCAACGCCCCGACTTCGTGAGCAAGGTTAAATCGATTCTAAGAGATACTGGCTTAAACCCACAATTGTTGGATTTGGAAATAACAGAAAACGTTTTGCTCTACAATAGAGAAGAGTGTGCAAAAACTCTAACAAGGCTAAAGGAGTTAGGTATTCAAATATCGATTGACGATTTCGGTACAGGATACAGCTCTTTAAGCTATTTAAGACAGTTCCCAATAGACACATTGAAGATTGATAAATCATTTATATTGGAAGTATTAGATAATTCTAATGATCAAGCGATTGTCACATCGATTATACAATTGGCCCATAATATGAATATGAGGGTAATTGCAGAAGGTGTGGAATCAACAGAAATGTTTCCTTTTTTGAATGACCGGGAATGCGATGAAATGCAAGGATTTTTGTATAGCAAACCGTTGCCCGCCAATGAGGTTACGAAATTTGTAGCTAAAACGGAGCCCAAATTTGTTTTTTAAGAGTGAAAAAGCATAAGTTGACTAATCCCGCAGGAGGGGCACCATGGCTTTTTCAAGTTAAACTTATAAAAGTATCAATAATAGTAAAAAGGATGAAAAACTCTTAAGAGAACTTTTCATCCTTTTTACTATCTACCTGGAGAAGTTATATTGTATAATGCCAAGAGAATAATAATAAGAATTTTCCTTGTGTCGATAGACATAATTAATAATTACCTGTATCTTGAATAAGGAAAGCAAGAAAGCGAGGGATGTTGATTGAAAAAAAATGCAGAAAAAATTGAATTAATTATGATGAGTGCCTGGGGATTTGCATTGATAGCTGTATTGGGATCACTTTACTTTTCAGAGATCAGAAATTATGTACCTTGTGAATTGTGCTGGATTCAACGCATTTTTATGTATCCATTAGCGATTACTTTAGCAATAGCTACAGTGAAAAAGGATTCTAAACAGGCATTCTATACACTTCCTTTAAGTGTTATAGGAACAGCCTTTTCCTTATATCATTACTTGATCCAAAAAGTTCCCTTATTTGCGGAATCCGGAGAAGCCTGTGGGGTTATACCTTGTAATTATCAGTATATTAATTATTTTGGCTTTATCACGATTCCATTCTTAGCGTTTATCGCATTTTTCTCCATATCTATTCTTATGATATGGGTCATTAAATTAGCAAAGGAGTAAATGACATGAAAAAAATTATTATTTTTGGTGGCATCATTATCGTCTTATTTGCAGCCATTGCATTCTTAACTTCTTATCAAAGCCAACAGCAGTCTGAGGGTAATCCATTTGGGAAGGACCGACTTCATTCTGAGACAATTGATCAGCTTGATGATCCAGTGTATCAAAATATAATTTTACCTGAAGAATTAGACGAGAAATTAGAGGCAGGTGAAACAGCTACTATTTACTTTTATAGTGGTCAATGTGAATATTGTGTTGAAGCATCACCAATTGTAGTACCGAAAGCAGAAGAACTAGGTGTTAATTTAGAGCTATATAACATTTTAGAATTCGAACAAGGCTGGGGAGATTATGGAATAGAAAGTACTCCAAGTATTGTTCATTATGAAAACGGTGAAGAAAAAGGGCGAATTGTAGGACTTCATGATGAGGAAACTTATGAACAGTTCTTTCAGCAAGTGGTTCAAGCTGAAGAATAGTTATAGGATATAGATTTATTAATTTAACACGAATAGTCGTTGAAGTATTGGCAATAATAACAGGAGAAAGAAAGGACTGTCTCCAATGGAAAAACTTATTAAGTGGATAGGACTGGGAATATTTATCGGATGGAGTTTAGCAATTTTAGTGAATTACTCCATTTACATGCATGCTACATCCCAACTAACACTTGTACACCCTATGGTCGACGGCATCTTATTTATGGCGTTAATGTTCGGTATATACGTGTTTATTTGGAGAAGTGTCCGAAAGAAGGTATCTATTGCTAGTTTCCAATTAGGCGCTTTTGGAGCGGTAGCATTGGTCTTAGCAGTGATTTTCGCGATTTAGCAGGAGTATGAAAGATGTGTTTAAAAATCTGTAAAGATTTTAACACATCTTTTTTGTTTCTTTTTAGAGATTCTTAGTGTGAAAATTCATGAATAAATGAAGACAAAGGAGACCATTCATGAGAATAATTAATTTTTCAATTAAGCGGCCGGTGTTTACGTTAGTCACGATGACTTTATTTTTACTATTGGGTGCAATCTCGTTAATTAACATCCCATTAAAACTAATCCCGGATATTGATCCTCCGATAGCTGCCGTAGTAACCAGCTATGATGAAGCTGGACCAAAGGAAGTAGTAGATAATATTTCTCGTCCAATGGAAGAAAGTTTATCGACATTGCCCGGACTTAATTCTATTAGTTCCATTTCAAGGGAAGGCTCATCAATGACGATTTTGGAATTTTCTTGGGCGACGTCAATCGACGATATTGAGAATGACATTATTACTTGTATGAACCAAGCTCCATTACCCTCGGGTGCCGGAAATCCTCAATTTTTGAAATTTGATCCATCACAGCTCCCTATTATTCAGCTTTCCATATCAGCGATGAGTGATAATGTTAATTTAGATGCATTAACCCAGGACCTTGAATCTGAATTATTAAAAATAGATGGTCTTGCCTCTGTCGATTTACAAGGTGTCTCCACCGAAGAAATACAAGTAGAGTTAGACCAACCATCCTTAGAAGAATTCGGACTAGAGCAAGATGATGTGGTTCAGTCTTTACAAACACATAATGTGACTGCACCCGGGGGCACTGTTAGAAATGAAGATTCCGTTATTTCTACACGTGTATTATTTCAAATGCACAATGTGGAAGACATAGAGTCCGTTGTTTTGACTGTAGATACTGAAACAGGCGATGATGTTACCGTAAATGATGTTGCAGATGTAGGAATTACGTCTAATGAACCGGATACGATCACACAAACAAATCAAGCCACAGCCATACTCATGAGTATACAACAGCAATCAGATGCAAATACAGCACAAGTCTCAAGTGATGTTAGTGAAAGATTAGAAGAGCTACTGGCAGAGAGCGATTACAAAGATTTAGAAACAGCAGTACTCTTCGATCAAGGAGATTATATCGAACAAGCTATTTCTAGTGTATCGATGGCTTTAATAGCAGGTGGATTGATAGCTATGGCGGTGTTATTTGTTTTTTTACGAAGTATAACAACGCCCTTAATTATTGGAATTGCCATCCCGTTTTCCGTCATAGTGACATTTGTTTTGCTTTATTTTACTAGCTTTTCCCTTAACATCATGACTCTTGGCGGTTTAGCGCTTGGTATTGGAATGTTAGTAGATAATTCTATTGTGGTCATAGAAAATATATATCGTCATTTATCGATGAAAAAGGAACCTAAAAAAGCTGCATTAGATGGGGCTAGTGAAGTGGCAACAGCGATCATAGCATCAACATTTACGACAATTTCTGTTTTTCTGCCTGTGGTGTTTATAACTGGAATCGTCGGAAATCTATTTAGAGAATTTGCTCTAACTGTGTCATTCAGTCTTTTAGCTTCATTACTTGTAGCTTTAACAGTGGTTCCAATGATAGCCAGCAGAGTTTTAAAAGCACCTGAGAAAGACTTGGAAAAGAAGAGGCAACAATCAAAATTTATTAAAACTTTTGATAAATCTACTCGTTGGTCATTAAAAAATCGTACTGTCATACTCGTCATTACCTTAATCCTTCTTATTGGTGGTGGATTTGGAGTAATTTCAGTAGGAACTGCATTTTTGCCGGCTACTGATGAAGGCTTCTTCCAAATTGATGTAGAAATGAAGCCTGGCACTCCTAGAGAAGATACATTTGAAGCGATTGAAGAAATCGAAGTGGTGCTGGAAAATGAAACAGAAATCGATCATTATACTTCTGTAACTGGTGCCAGCGGAAATGGCATGATGATGGGTGAAGGGAATTCAAACGAAGCGATGGTTTATGTCACAATGGCTCCTATCGATCAACGAACCGTTTCTACGATGGACTTTTCTGATTCCATTCGAAGAGATTTAGAGCAAGCAGTCCCAAATGGAGAAATCTCAGTACAAATGGATGCTTCATTTGGAAATAGTCCAAACACTTTCACTTTTAATTTAAGGGATTCCAATCCTAATCGACTAGAAGAAGCAGCTGCAGAAGTGCAAGCAGAATTTGAAGATATGAGTGAACTTACAGAGGTTACAAACGACTTAAATGAAACGATTGAAGAACTGCAAATAACCGTAAATGAAGAAGCGGCTAGAGAGGAAGGGTTTGTCCCTGCCCAAATAGCAAGTATCGTAAATAACCAAATGACTGGAGTTACAGCTACGCAAATTGTTACAGCCGAAGATGAGATTTATGAAGTACACGTTCATTTTGCACAAGAATATACAGAAGATGTAGAAGCGATAGAGAATCTGCTGCTTAGAAATCGAGAACGAGATTACATACGGCTAGATGATATTTCAACTATCGAAATAGGTGTAGGGCCAGAAACCATTCATCGAGTTGATCTGGAAAATGCGGTTCAATTTACTTTGCAGTATGGATCAGAAAATAATTTAGGTGAGATTCGTACACTTGTAGAGGAAACTTTTGAGGACCTTTCGATTCCTGATGAAACAACGGTATCCTATACAGGAGATACAGAATTATTAGATGATGCCATATCAGATCTAACATTAGCACTAATCTTGGCAGTAGTATTTGTTTATCTCGTGTTAGCAGCTCAATTCGAGTCATTAAAATACCCGTTCGTAATCATGTTCACGGTACCTTTAATTGTTATTGGAGTTGCAATTGGACTTACAGTAACTGAAACACCAGTTAGTGTGATGGCTTTTATTGGTCTAATCGTACTAGTAGGAATCGTCGTAAACAATGCGATTGTACTGGTGGATTATATAAATCAGAGAAAAGCATCTGGAATGAAGAGTTATGAAGCGATCGTAGACGGTGTAAAAGACCGTGCAAGGCCAATCCTAATGACAGCGACTACTACGATACTAGGTTTAGTACCATTAGCAATTGGATTAGGGGAAGGTACGGAGCTTCAACAGCCACTAGCAATAACCGTTATTAGTGGTTTAATTAGTGCTACATTCCTGACATTAATTTTAATTCCAGTCATTTACAGTTTTTTTGATAAAGATACTAGAAATTTAAATCGTAAGTATATGATGCCGAATGGACAACTAATTCCGGCTTACCTGATCGAGAATAATTATACGAAAGAGGAAGGGGAATCGAGAACCCATTATCTTATTGATGAACATGGAAATAAAGGGATAGCTTCTCAGGAAGAGAATTTTTCTGACTTTTATAAGGAAACAGATGATAGGCGAGTAAGTGAGTCTACCCTAGAAACAGATAAGTTATTAGATGAAGCTGAACTAAAAACTGTAAATAACTCATTCTATGAAGGTAACGAGCAGTCAGTAAAATTTCGCTCTAGGAAAGAGAAACACCATACTTCTGAAATGTCTCGAGAAGATTTGCTGGATATGTTGGAGGATATTATAGCAAGAAATCCTAAAAAGAAACATGATAATGAATAAGAGCAGGATTAAAAATTGAGGGGCCTTCTGGGCTCTTTTTTTATAGATATTTGAAAATCTTAGTTTTTAAAGGATTTTGTTGACTTTTGAATAGCGAGAGGGTCAACTTTTTGCGTGTGCTTTACACTTTCTACGAGTATTTTAAAAGACACAATGTATCCGAGAACATTTTTTACGTTAGTTAGTACAAGAAATATTTTTTTATTGCTGAGACTTAGGTCAGTGGTCCAAACATAATAGATCCGTATTAATAAACTAATAAGAAAAGATTTGGAGGTGAGTTTATGACTTACGGAAATCACTATTATGACATATGCTGCAGATACAAAGGGAAAAATGTTCGAATAGTTGATTTAAAAGGTCTGGAGCATCATGGAAAGATTGTTGATGTAGATAGTAAATATGTTTATTTGGAGAAAGAGGTAAGAAGTTATTCTGGTTTTGGCTACGGCTACGGTGGATATTATCCTGGATATGGATATCCCGGATATACTCCTTACCCGTATAGACCAGTAGTACCAATAGCACTAGCGGCAATTGGTGGATTGGCATTAGGTGCAGCATTTTTTTGGTAACAATGAAAGGGAAAACCTTGCGATGTTGACCAACTTCATGTCGAATGGAGTTGGTTTTTTGGTTACTTTAATCTTTTCATGTTAGGTCAATAAATGATAAAATATAGAAGTTATAAATCATTTCTTTTCATGAGTATGAAATTCTGTATAATAGAGTAATAATAGGTTTGGATAAAAAAGGGGAATGAATATGAAATACTTGAAGATTCCGCTCTTATTAATCGGTGTATTGTTTTTTGCAGCCTGTTCTGAAAATGAGGAACCTGAGGATCTACCAGTGAATGAAGAAGCTGTAAATGATTTAGATACATTAATTGCTACCAATGAACAGTTAGTAGGCCAACTTGAAAAAGAGCTAAAAGAGAGAGAGCAACTTCAAGAAAGGGTTCAAGAACTAGAAGATGAAAATGTGTCACTAAAAGATGATGTTCTTACGTATAAACAACTAACGATTGAACTAGAAGAAAATTATGAGAAGGAACGTGTTTTAAGAAGGCAGCTTGATGAAAAATCCCGTGAGTTTTTTCAATTCATGCATGAAAGAAACCATTCAGAGTTAGAGAACATGGTAGCGGATAACATTACTGTAAACTCGGAATCAGAGACGCTAGAGTTACTAGAGGATAACTCTATTTCCCAAACGTTTCATTACCTATCTTTAGAACCTGTCATTTATATACGCCAACGAACGTTTTCTTATAATGATGATCAGAGTGAATTTACTACAGAGTATGAATTCTATACGGAATCAGAAGAGAGCTTTCAATTTGATGGGGGAATAGAGATTATTTTTAAGGAAGCAGAAGAATGGAAAGTTTCTTCTATTCGATATGTTCAATAGAATAAAATAATGAAAGGGAGATAGAAATGGGAAGTACTCATGTCTTCACGAAAAAAGAAGAAATCGCAAATGCTATTACACACGGTATAGGTGTGTTAGTCAGCATTGCTGCACTAGTTCTTCTTATTGTGTTTGCCAGCTTATATGGAACCACAGCACATCTGGTAAGCTTTACAATTTATGGTGTGACGTTAGTATTAATGTTTACATGTTCCACTCTATTACATAGTTTTCCAAATGGGAAGGTAAAGAATGTTTTTGAAGTTTTAGATCATTCTGCTATCTATTTGTTTATTGCAGGAACATATACACCTCTTATGGTTATAGTTGTGGACGGTACGATTGGTTGGGTTTTACTCTCTATTGTCTGGGCTTTAGCAATTAGTGGAATAATCTTTAAAGCATTTTTTGTCAAAAGATTTATTTTCTTGTCGACGTTACTATATATTTCAATGGGTTGGATGGTTGCATTTGTTCTGAATCCTATTGCTTCGAAAGTGGAAACGACGGGATTAGTTTTATTAATAATTGGCGGGGTTTTATATACCGTTGGAACAGTTTTTTACGTGTGGCGAACCTTTCATTATCATCATGCAGTGTGGCATCTCTTTGTCCTTGCTGCAAGTGTTGTGCACTTTCTAACAATACTAATGTATGTTCTACCATTACGTTAATAAATACAATTTAATTTTAAAGAAAAAAGACTACCTCATTTTTTAAGGTAGCCTTTTTATTGTTTACTAATCGTACTTTAGAAATGTAACATCATAAGCGTGAGCAGATTCGAAATCTTTCTGAGATAACCCGCCTTCGTCAATTGTGCTTAATTTGATTGTTACATTTTTGTGGTCAATAATTAAGTACGGATGATGCTGTCGGTCTTCTGCTAAGTTTGCGAGTTCATTTACAAACTGTATCGCTTTAGGAAATGTACTTAAGGTAAAATGTTTTTTTATCCATTTGTCCCCTTCTAACTCCCATCCCTTTGAATCTTCAAGGTTGGCTTGGATATCTTCACTAGATAAAATCATGGATAGATCTCCTCCCGTTCGAATGAATTTTCAAAATATACCATGTTCGTATCATATCAAATATAAAATTCAAATTAAAGATCATGAGGAAACTTGTATATATGAGGAATGTAGTTTCATTACTAGTTAAATTAATGAATGGGTTATTTTAACAAAAAGGTAAGTACTAATAATACATATGATAAAATTAAAATAATACTAATAGTTTAATAACCATTATTTTCGTGCGAATGTCGTTCTTATGATACAAAAATAATTAATTTTTTTGATTCAAAGGACCTATCTATGTTTCAAACTAAGCGGATAGGGTATTTTTAAACTATTATGATGAAAGAAGGTGTATTAATGGAAGGGTGTCAATTTGTCAGGTGAAAATGCCTTTATCGGATGAAGGCATGATAAAAATAGTTTTTTTAGGAGATGTTAGTCTTACTGAGATTATAAATAAATCCGAAAGTATTGGATTTGAACTATTACATGTTGATCAAAGTTTACATTTTACATATGCTTCTTGGGAACAGTTACAACAGTTTATTGAAATGATAGAGTTGGAATTTTCGAAATTACAGTTAAATGAAACTCATGGATATTTTATTGAAGAGGGATATGAGGCAATTAGTTTGAAGACAAAGATCCCTTTTACTCAACTAGCACTTAGAATTAAAAATCCTACTTACGTGAAAGTTATACAAGAACAACTATTCTACTCGTTTATGCAACCAATCCTAGCGTGTTATGCAGAAGAGGTATACGGCTATGAATTTCTTTTGAGACCTAGCAGCCGATTATATCCATTCTCTCCAGCGGATCTTTTTAATTTTTCCCAAGATTCCGGTCTTCTGTTGGATAGTCAATCAAGGATTAATGCTATTCGCACTGGTGCTCAAATGTTAAGCAAAGGAACGAAGCATTTTATTAACTTTTTACCATCATCTATTTACGATCCCACCCATTGTTTAAAAAGTACTTTTCAAGCAGTGAAAGAGTATAACGTTGATCCGGAAGACCTTGTCTTTGAGGTGGTCGAAACGGAACGAATAGAAGATATGAAACATCTGAAGAGTATCTTTACTCAATATCAGAATGCTGGAGTAAAAGTAGCATTAGATGATATAGGTTCAGGCTTCGCAACAATAGACGTTTTACAAGATCTAGCACCTGATTACGCTAAAATTGATCGAGAGCTTATCAGAAACTGTTATGAGGACCCTAATAAGATGTCCCTCATTGCAAAATTACGAGAAGTTACAAAAGAAATGGGAACAATTCTACTTGCAGAAGGGATTGAAACCGAAGAAGAATATATTGCAATTAAACCATATGTGGACCTAGTTCAAGGTTATTGCTTTGGGAAACCTCTAAAAACACCAGCAGTTTTGAGTTAAAGTGATAGAAAACATGGATTTTAAAGGCTAACAATTCTGTGAAAGGGGGAAATGATGAACTACTTAGTAGTTTTCATGCATCCATCAAAAGATAGCTTTAATGGCTCCATTTTAGAAAATGTAGTCGCTACTATAAAAGATAAAAAAGCTGAAGTGAGAGTTAGAAATTTAGCAGAACAGTCATTTCACCCCCATTTATCCAGGGAAGAATATAAAGAAAGTTATCAAAGGTATTATAAGACTGATGTTGTGAAGGAACAGAATTTCATAAAATGGGCAGATCATATAATCTTTATTTTCCCTGTTTGGTGGGGAGGATTTCCTGCTATAGGTAAAGGTTTTATTGATCGTGTTTTTTCTTTTGGATTTGCTTATGAATTAGAAGGAGAGAACCCTATTCCTAAACTGGTAGGTAAAAAAGCATCTCTTCTATATACTACCGGTGCACCAAAGGAGGAGTTTGAAAACTCTGGAATGAACGAGGCGATGCTCCGTTTAATCGATCAAAGTATTTTACAATTTTGCGGGCTGTCTTTAGACGGAAGTCTTCATTTTGGAAATGTTATTCAAGGCACGGATCTGGAAAGAAAGAATATGCTAATAGATACAATTGACTTTATAAATACTATTTGAATAGGGATCATGTCTCTAAATAAACGGCGGTGATGCCGTTTATTGCTCTTTTTTACGAAGGGAAACCTATCTCCTTTCGAGCAGCACCTACACGCACTTCGTAGGTGCTGCTTTGGGTTGACGAGACCTCACTGAATATAACAAAAGACGGATATGCCGTTTTTTGTTATATTCAAAACTAGGGAGATGTCACGTTTTAAGTGCAAAGACATAGGATGAACTGAACCGCTTCAAATATGAGTATTTTAAAAATAAGGGGTTCCTATAAAGGAAAAGAAAGGGGTTTTTATATGAGTTGTAATTGTCAAAAACCAAAGCAACAAGGAATGCAGCACCCGATGAACAACCAGCCGATGGTTCAAGGGATGCAGCACCCGATGAATAACCAGCCAATGGTTCAAGGAATGCAGCACCCGATGAATAACCAGCCAATGGTTCAAGGAATGCAGCACCCGATGAACAACCAGCCAATGGTTCAAGGAATGCAGCACCCGATGAACAACCAGCCAATGGTTCAAGGAATGCAGCACCCGATGAATAACCAGTCGATGGTTCAAGGAATGCAGCACCCGATGAACAACCAGCCAATGGTTCAAGGGATGCAGCACCCGATGAATAATCAGCCAATGGAAGAACATCACCCAGAATTAGGTCATGTTGAAGGTCATGGCTACACACCAATGCCTAACTCGATGCATCAGTCCTATGGACAGCAAGGACAATTCCAAACACCGTTAGATAATCATCATATGCCAATGCAGAATGAAGGTGTGTATTCACAATATTCTCAACCTGGAATGCACGAGCAAGCCCAGTATCCTGGGATGATGCAACCACAACCATCCTATAATCAGGAAATGCCAGCAAATAATAATTACATGATGAATGGTCATGGACCTTCAGCACCACAAATGGGTTATATTCCAGAAGAACATGACGATGATTTTGATTGAATAATGAAAAACGACGATTCTTTTAAGAGTCGTCGTTTTTAGTTATTGGTACAGCAAAGGACAAGCGCCATTTCGGAAGAGCGAGAGTGGATCTTTTTATTAAAAATTTTGCAGGATAATCGATTGATTGTGCAAATTTCAATTCGACGTTTAAGGCTTCGCCGTTTTGGTCAAAGTTTGAGAATAAAGGATAAGTTAATTGATTGTCCAAAACATATGAAAATATATGAACCTCACCAGGATTACCATGTCTTTTTTGATTGTCATTGATTGTGAATGAGACAGTTTGACCGTCAATTTTAATATTATCAATAACGGTATCAGCAACTTTAGTCCGTGTTGTGTCTTTATTGGTAACTTGAAAAGGATAGCCTTTTTCAAAAAGACTAGGGATCACATAGAATGGAATATGCAGAGATGCAGATTCTTTGGTGAGTGTCTGGGCCAAGAGAATTGATATGCCAAACTTGTGTATACCTAACTCCTTTTTATGGTGCTTAGAGTTTTTGCTAATATCCACCTTTTCAATCTCATACATGATCCCCTCATTATCCGAAACATATTTGGGCCATTGAAATTGATAGTCATCTATAAATATTTCTGATCCATCGATATGTTCGGCGATAAATTCAATCGATGATTTGCCGTCAGGATATGTAATGGAATCAAAAGTTATATGAAGCGGTGCTTCTGTCACTTCCGGAACGATTGGGACAGCATCATTGTTAGAAGTTGACTGAGATGGAAAGATGGCTTCATTACTGCATGAAGAAATCATACCTATAGATAAAACTAAGATTAAAAAAGAATATAATCTCATATAATCCCCCCTTCCAATGAATCCAATAGTCTCAATTAATATTGTACTAGAAATTACTCGATAAAAGGGGGATAGTAAAGAATACTAAAAAAATACCTTCTCTCAATTCATCAAAAAGGGCACAGAAAAAGTAAAAATTGACTTTTCTGTGCCCTTACAAATTATTTAGTTAATGCTTGTTCTTTGTTAGCAATTTTTTCATTTGCGGATTGGAAGCCCTCAAACTTTTTGCTAGGTTTGACCCAGTGTTCTTCGTTTCCTGGGAGGTCATCAAACCAAGAAGCATTTTCAGGACAATCTAAAATCATAAACTTACCGTAATTTCCATCTCTGGATTGATGATACTTTAAATAAGCTTTTCCATTGTCTATAGCAAGAATCTCAATTTTGCCCGATGTGTGACTCATAGAAAGGCGAACTCTTTTTCCTAATCCAGATGTTTTCGCTTTCGCTTCTTCGACAATATCATACGCTTCTCTTAATGATAGGACGAAATCGTTATTCCCTGCAACAGGTCGGTTTATAAAGAAGTAGTATGGTGTAACTCCAGCCCAGGATAATTTATCCAGTAACTCGGCAAGTACATCAGGATCGTCGTTGATACCTCTTAACACAGGAGTCTGATTAACAACAATAGCCCCCGCATCATGCAATGCCTCGAAACCTCTCTTAGCTTCAGCAGTAATCTCAACTGGATGGTTAATATGTGCCATGACATAAATACGCTGCTCAGGAGTGGAATATTCGCGAATTAACTCTAGAAGAGCTTCATCCTCATATATTCTCATTGGATTAAAAACAGGCATTTTAGAGCCGAGACGGATAATCTTTACATGAGGAATCTCACGTAATTGCTCGATGATAATCCGTAGTTTTTTCGTTGCAAGTATAAGAGAATCACCACCGGTTAACAACACATTTGTGATCTCAGGGTGTTCTTTTATATAATCAATCCCGGGTTGCACATCTGACATCGCCTCTTTAATATCATTTCGGAATAAACGCTTTCTAAAGCAATATCTGCAATAAGCCCCGCAAACTTCTGAAACGATTAATAGCGCTGTTTGATCATATTTATGCTGACATCCTGGCACAACATAGTTCGTATCTTCGTCAGAAGAATCCCAGCGCCCATATTCTTCAAGTTCACCTTCATTAGGAATAACCAATTTTCGAATAGGATCATTTGGATCTGCCCAGTCGATTAAACCTAAATAATATTCATTCACACGAAAAACGAATTTTTCAGTAATTTTCTTTAGTTTTTGCTTTTCTTCATCGGATAGGTGAGGGACCTTTTCAATATTCATAATGTACTTCGGTTGAGCCATAAAATCATCCTCCTATGGATATGTCTGTATATTCATTTAAACACAAGTATTAAAATCGGTCAAAAACGGAGGAAATCATTACTCACATTCGATTAATGAAATAAATGCTTCATTTCTCTCGCTATATATCGCTATATTTCTTGTTTTTGAAAGAGCATTTAAAAACCTGAAAATTGGTCTTCAACTTAGAAGCAAGGATGACATAAAATGAAATAAATGATTCACGGCAGTGAATGAGTGAAAGGTGGCATCCATTTTCTTATGGCGATTGATAAAGTAGGGCACAATGCTTTAAATTATCAGAGCAAAACAATTATTTCGAAAAGACAGATGAAAGATGCTGAAAACTATCTTCCGGGAGGAGTAACTGCAAATATTAAATATTTTTCTCCTTATCCTATTGTTATGAAGAAAGGAAAAGGTGCCTGGTTAACGGATGTTGACGGAAACTCATACGTTGATTACTTAATGGGCTATGGGTCATTAGCATTAGGACACGGACATTCTCGAATGAATGATGCTATTACCGAACAATTGAACCAGGACGGGACGCATCTCTTTGGAACACCTCACCTTAAAGAAGTTGAGTTCGCTAAAAAAATTCGGCAGTACTATCCTTCTATTAAAAAACTAAGATATACGAACTCTGGAACAGAAGCAACCCAATTGGCAATTAGACTAGCGAAAGTATTTACAAAAAAGAAAAAAATAGCGAAATTTGAAGGTCATTACCATGGGGGATTTAAAGAAGTTCTTTATAGCATTAATCCTCCTCTTACGGAAGCTGGAGCAATAGATAGGCCAATCGCAGTTCCAGAATCGGCTGGAGTAGAAGTGGATGGCTTAGAGCCTTTTATCCTCCCTTTTAATGATATCGAAGGGGTAGAAAAGATAATTAGTCAGAGTCATCAGGAAATTGCAGCAGTTTTAATTGAACCTGTTCAAGCAGGGTTTATTTTAGCGGAACAAGCGTTTATGGATAAATTAAGAGAACTAACCTTGAAGTATGGTATCATTCTCATTTTTGATGAAATTAAAACTGGATTTCGAATTGCACTTGGAGGTGCCCAGGAGCTATACCGTATCGATCCTGATATAACGACCCTAGGTAAAATAATTGGTGGAGGTTTCCCTATAGGGTTAGTGGGGGGCAGGGAAGATATCATGGAAGTAAGTTCTCCAAAACGAGGATTCGATGTATTTGAGGCAGGAGTAGACGGAAAGGAGAGTGCAAAAGATGTGCTATTTCACAGTGGTACGTATAATGGACATCCAACCATTTTGGCTGCTGGATTAGCAACAATTCAAGAACTAGAAGTTTCTTTTCCGCAAATAGTAAATTATACAATGGAGTTAAGAAAGCGGATTGAGGAAGTCGGCTTAAAGTCTGGCATTCCGTTACGAACATATGGTGCTGGTACCGTATTTAATGTAGTATGGAATGAGGAAAAGAAATTGCGGCACTACCGAGACCTTCTTCAGTCAAATACCCTGAGGAGAAAGGAACTAGATTTCGAGTTATTACAACTAGGAGTTTATACAAAGCCGTTAAACCGCTATAGCATCTCTGTCGCGCATGGCGATAAAGAATTAGATCACACGATTAGTGCCTATGAAAATGTTTGTTACAGTTTCAAAGAAGGTTCATGAGTGATTTAAAGGGGGGAGTTCTTTGCTGGAAAGTGATGTTTATCTGAGGATGATCCAAAATAGGGAAAAAATGAGTAAATCTCATAAAAAAATTGCCAACTATTTAATCGAAAATCATGAAACAGCTTCTTTTCTGACCGCATCTAAATTAGCTAAAAATGTTAAAGTCGGAGAAGCAACAGTTATTCGTTTCGCCTTTTTTCTTAATTATAAGGGATATCCGGACCTGCAAAGACATTTACAAGAAGCACTTCAACGACGAATGACTTCTGCTGAGGTTCTTGCCAGAACAACAGATGCCAATGATACAACTGAAAATGTGGTAACCGAAGTTTTGTCGGATGACATTCAAAATTTGAAAGTAACGTTAAACCAAATTGATCCACATGTATTTGAGCAAGTTGTCCATGAAATGATTGCAGCAAAACGTATATATATTATAGCCTATCGCAGCGCAACCAGCATTGGCGGATTTTTAGAGTTTTATCTTGATTTAGTTCTTCAAAACACCGAATTGATCCATCAAGCGGATGGTGTCTCTGAGCACTTACTGGATATCTCAAAAGATGACTTAGTAATAGGATTAGGTTTTTCCAGATACACGAAGCGAACAGTGGAAGTATTAAAATACGTAAAACAAAGAGATGCAAAAATAGTGGTGATCACCGATCATTTACTAAGTCCTCTTGTACCTTATGCAGACTACAAAATTGTTGCAGCAACAGAAATAAATTCATTTATTGATTCCTTTTCGGCTCCAATGAGTATTGCTAGTGCGCTTATCACGGCTTTAACAAGATCAGAACATAAAAAAGTAGAGAAACGGTTAAAAGAGTTAGAGGGTCTATGGGAGACATTTGATGTGTTTTATGATTAGAAAAAGAATAAGAAAAACGCGTAGCGTCTTTTATTAAATACAGCGTGATCTTTTTAGCCACCCCCGAGTAGCAACCTACGTAGTGCGTGTAGGTGCTACTCGAAAGGAGGTGGGTTTCCCTTGATAAGTGTGGCGTAAAGATAGCTGTCATTTTATACTCCCTCTGTTAAAAAAAGGAGGTGTCTATTTGCAGACACCTCCTTTTTTACATTTTCATTAAGCAGTAATTGCTTCTTGCTGATTATTATCCCTTTTCTTACGACGATGTTGTAAGGTTCCAATTAAGAAAAATAATACTAAACCTGATAATTCAATTGGCAGATTCTCTGGATATATAAGCATTATCCCAGAAATTAATAGTAGTATGCGTTCGTACCATTTAAACCGATACACAAAGTAATTCATCATTGTTGCACTTACAGCTGCCATCCCAAGAAGGGCAGTAGCAACTAATGTAATTACTTGTAATACTTCCGCGTCCTGTAGCAATAGAGCTGGGCTATATACAAAAACATATGGAATAATAAACCCAGCAATTGCTAACTTGAAGGCGGCGACACCTGCTTTCATCGGATTAGCTTTTGCTATCCCTGCGCCAGCATATGCTGCTAAACACACAGGAGGTGTTATATCGGCTACAATTCCAAAGTAAAAAACAAAGAAGTGAGCAGAAATATCCGGTACTCCATAAGCCATTAATGCTGGTGCGGCCATTGATGCAGTAACAACATAGTTAGCTGTGGTTGGTAAGCCCATTCCAAGTAAAATAGAAGCAATCATTGTAAAAAACAAAAGTAAAAATAAATTATCACCAGCAAGGCTTAAAAGTCCACCAGCTATTTTCCCACCTAGACCAGTGAATACAACAATACCTACAATGATACCAGCGGATGCACAAGCCGCAATAACCGGCAAGGCAATACGAGCACCTTGTTCAAAAGCGTCTACAATATCTTTAAAGCCCATTCGAGTGTCCTTACGGAAGAAGCTTACAAGATACGCAGTACCAATACCAGTTAGTGCCGCATAAGTAGGTGTAAAACCATTTACAAGCATTGTTATTATGGTTACTAACGGTAATAACAGGTAAGCCCGTTTGGCAAGTCCATTAAAGGAAGGTAATTCACTCTTCGGTTGGCCAGTAATACCGTAACGTTTTGCTTCAAAATGTGTTCCCATGAAAACTCCGGCAAAATAAAGCGCGGCGGGAATAATACCAATAATAATGATGTCGCTGTAAGAAACGCTAGATACATATTCCGCCATAATAAATGCTGCAGCTCCCATGATTGGTGGCATAATTTGTCCACCGGTAGAAGCTGCTGCTTCTGCTGCGGCTGCAAATTCTGGTCGGAATTTAGCTCTTTTCATCATAGGTATGGTGAAGGAACCAGACGCTACTGTATTGGCGACAGAACTACCTGTGACTGTACCTTGCAGGGCAGATGCTGCTACTGCCGCTTTGGCAGTACCGCCTGTATAACGTCCAGTTGCACCAAACGCAAGATCATTAAAGTATTGACCTACACCTGTTTTGGTCAACATAACGCCAAAAAATAAAAATAAGTAAATATAGGTGGAAGATATTTGAATAGGTGTTCCAAAAATAGCGTCAGAAGAAAAGAATAATCTCCTTGAGAGTCCAGACCAATCAAAACCACCGTGTCCGAAATACGGAATATTCGTTCCGTACATTCCATAAACAATAGCTAAACCGGCAATGACTACGATTGGCACACCAACAGCACGTCTTGTAGCTTCTAATAATAGAAAAATACCTATCGTTGCTACGAGTATATCAAGAGGAGTAAATCCCATAATTCTTGCTGCACCGGTAATCCAATCATATCTAAATAAAATATAATAAACAGATCCCATAGATAAAAAGGCAAAAATAACATCGTACCAAGGTACTCCGATTTTTTTAGCACCATTTCTGTGCGCGGGATAAAGTAAGAAGATAAGTCCTAGTGCAGTACCTAAATGCACAGATCCTTGCATTAGATAAACTAATGGTCCTCCAGTTTGTGGAAAGGCTCTCCATAAATGGAAAAGTGTGAGGGAAATGGCGATAAAAGAGACAACCCACGCCCATTTTCCCAGATTTTGACGAAACGATGATTCTTTATCATATTTTGCAAGTAATTCTTGTTGTTCTTTTTCTGACAACGTTTCATTCTCGGCCATAGTTTCACCTCTTCTCGTATACTCTACATTATAATAACGCTTGAAATAATTCTTATCCACGAAAACGTAGGAGAGATGTATCCTGCTCTTTCGTCGATGTTCTGCAAATAATGGAGCGAAAGCAGAGATAAGTTACTGAAAATGTTGCAATATTGAACATGGAACCCAAATTTTTTTTTAGAAAAGGCCGGACACTTAGATAAGAGATCCGGCCTCAATTTAATTCTTCTTCTTACTCAATTCCTTCTTCATCAAAATAACGTTGTGCACCTGGATGAATAGGAAGATCGTTTGACCCAAGAAGGATGTTTTCTTTTGTTGTGTGATCTCCTTGAGGATGAGTGATATCGTCACTGTTCTCATAAAGAGCTTTAGTGATTGCATAACCAAGGTCCTCATTAATTAGATCTGTCGAACCTACAAGAACTGCATAAGCTGTAATAGCAGTCACGTCTTCTTCTAGGAAGTCATACGTGTCAGCGGGAATTTCAAAAGATCCGTAACCACTGTTTTCTTCTATATAAGCTAAACCGTCTTCAGTTAATGAAATAAAGTTAACATCACGAGAAATAGCTAACTCTTCAATACTTGATGCCGGAAGTCCAAGGAGTCCAAAAGAAGCATCTAAGTTGCCGTCTTGAATACGTCCTGCTGCATCACCAAAATCTTCTTCATAAGCATTATAATCGCCCTCTTCAAGACCATGAGCCTCTAAAATGAGTCTGGCAGCTGATTGTGTACCGCTTCCAGGGGGTCCGATTGCAATATCCGCCCCTTCTAAGTCCTCAATTGTTTCAATCCCAGAATCAGCAGGTGTAACAATTTGCATAACTTCAGGATAAATGTGACCCATAAATCCGAAGTTTTCCACAGCAACACCTTCAAAATCACCAGCACCTGTAAGTGCATCTACTGCAGGAAGGTGAACAGTCATACCTAATGCTATTTCACCTTGTAAAATATTAGAAAGATTATCTACGGAAGCACCGGAAGATACTGCACTTAAATCGAAATCTTCGTAGCCCTCGATATTAGCACTTATAACAGTTGCCATTTCCTGACCTAGTGGATAATACGTCCCACCAGTGCCACCAGTACCGATCTGAAGATTTCCTACATTGACATCACTCGCCACTTCGTCATTGGCAGCTTCGTTGTTCTGTGCGCCATCATTTTCATTGGCCACATTTTCCTCTGCGGTGTTGTTTGCACTGTCAGTACCACCATTGTCTGTGGAATTGTCGTTTTCGCCCCCACAAGCAGATAGTACGATACTACCTGTTAAGAGTAACGAAAACATGGAACCAAATTTCTTCTTCAAAATCCATACCCCCTTATTTTTTTAGAGTTGAAAAAATACCAACACTTGTAATAAATGTTGATAGTCTCTTACATTTAATCAAAATTATGAAAGATTGTCAAAATAATTATATCCAAAAATATGTAATTATAGACTAACTGTTTCAGAGAATGTTAGAAATAATTGAATAGTAATAATTTCTATTTCATCATTGAGACAGTCTTATTTAACCTCACGTTTGGTGTCTATTTTAAATTCCTCTATTTCCTGTTCATCTACAAATGACATTCGTTCCCATTTACGGGTTTTCCATCGGTGGAGCATTAGTAATCCTCTAAGCCATTCGTCCATAATCAATGCTATCCAGATACCAATTAGTCCTAGACCTAACCAAATACCAGCCGCATAGGAAATGGTTACTGAGACTCCCCACATTGATAATATGCCAATATAGACAGGGAATTTTACATCTCCAGCTGCTCGAAGGCAATTGATGACTATTAGATTGAATGCTCTTCCTGGTTCAAGGATTACGGTTAATAATAATAGTAAGCTTCCTAATTGAATGATTTCCTGATTACTAGTAAAGATAGATAATAATTCCTCAGAAAACAAAGCGAACATGAGAGCTGCAAAAGTAGATACACTCATACCGATCCAAAGACTTTTTAAACACCTTTGATAAGCTTCTTCATTTTTTTTCTCTCCAATTAAATACCCTACAATAATTTGAGTACCTTGACCAATTGCTATGGCAAATAAGAAGGCAATCATCATAATGTTTAATGTATATACTCGAGTTGTTAAGGCTGTTGTTCCCATGGAAGCAATAAAATAAGTTATTACCATTTGTGATGAGTTGTATGACAGCTGCTCGCCTGCAGAAGGAATACCTATGCGAAGAAGATCTTTGAGCTCTTTTTTTGGGAACTTTTTCACGAGAAAACTCCATGGTAAATCACCATTTACTCGTTTGTATAACAAAACAAATAAAATTATAGTTCCTATTGTTCTACTCACAGCAGTACTAAGTGCAACGCCAGTTACGCCTAATACGGGAGCTCCAAACGCTCCAAATATAAAAATATAATTACCAAAGACATTTAAAACATTCATCCCTAACGTGACATACATGGCATCTTTTGTAAAACCATGACTTTTGACAATGGCAGATAGAGTCATAATTAATGCTTGTACGAAAGATACGCCGCCAACTATTTTAATATATATAACAGCAGTTCCTAATAATTCATCGGGTAGATTCATCGCTGTCAGGATTTGTTCACCAAAGAAGAACAAGATAATACTTAGCAGGAAGCCAAATAAAATATTTGCTATTATTGACACTACTGCAATTTGTCCAGCACGTGATTCTTTCTTAGCGCCAATATTCTGAGCAATAAGAATGGTTGTTCCAGTCGCAACAAAACCAAACATAACAATGATTACACTCATAATTTGATTGGACACACCAACGGCTGCCACAGCATCATCGCTAAATTGGCTTAGCATTAGCGTATCTGCGTTTCCCATTAGCATATGAAGAAGAATTTCAATAAAAATTGGCCAAGTTAAAGCAAATAAAGTCATTTTGGCTGCTTTATTTGTGTTTTTTTTATCGCTCATTTGAATACCTACCTTTATAGAAAGTTGCAATTCCTTTAACATCATACTTGAATTTATAGTAATATAGTAGATAATAAATCGATCAGTATTGGACAAAAACGACTTAGAGGTGATATGAAATGATGATGATTAAAACAGTGATTCCTCCACTACCTATTTTTATAAATGGCGGAAGAGCTATTTTTAGAAAAGGAGAAGCTCATTTCAAAAGAAGGTTTCACATTTTTAACTTGATATTGTTACAAAAGGAACTTTATATATGAAAGAAGAAGAAAATACCTATAGCGTTACTGAAGGAGAATATATTGTATTGGCTCCACATTTGGAACACGTAGGGAATAAAAAATGTACGGAAGAAACCGAATATAGCTGGATTCACTTTACTCTCTCATCTAACTATAAATTAGTAGAAGAAACAGAAGTAGATTGGTCGAATATCATTAAGCGGGAAAATACATTTATACATTCTGATTTATATGAACTATTTATTCCAAGAAACGGTGATTTCCAGAAGGTTGAGCATGCTAAAGACCTGTTTAACAATCTTCTTCAATTAAATGACTCAAATGATCCAGCAGAAAGAATGAAACAGCAAACCTATTTTTTTGAAATAATTGTTCAGTTACAAAAAGAAGCGTTAGAAGGTTTTAATCAGATGTAAATATTACATATTACAGAAGTAGTACATTCAGTTACTAAATTAGTAGGTGGTGCAAACGTATTGCACAGTATTACCAAGCAAGTAGATAAAATAGTAAAAGAACAGACTTTACGTCGGGAAGAGCTAGCGAATGAAACAGATTCCCTTAAAGAATCTGCAGGAAGATTAAAGAATGATAGTAATGAAATCCATATAAAATATGGGGTTTAGATAAATTAATTAAAAATAAGAAAAAAAAGGTTGTAATATTATTAGAGGCAATAGTATAATAAACTCATAAGTTAGTGCAAGCGATTTCACGATACGAGTCGTGAAATTGTTTTTACTAGTTTTGTGCAAACGTTTGTCTAAGAGTAATCTAGTATTGCAAGGATAGGATCTAGTTTAAAAGTATGAATTACTAGAGGAGACTGGATGCATATCCTGTCTTAGCATAGCTAGTGGAATCACTCGGGTAAACTAACGCATAAAGCAGTACTTAATTTAACTGAGGGGGAAATGAAATGTTTAAAGGAAAGTCGTTTTTACTAACCTTAATTTTACTATTATTATCTGTCGTTTTAGTCGCTTGTGGAGGAAATGAGAATGCGGAAACAAACAACGAAGGTAATACTCCTGTTGAAGAAACTAATGAAGCAAATGAAAGTGATGAATCCGCAAATGATGGACAAGTTCCTGAAAAACCTGAAGAGCTAACTATGTGGGTTAATGACGAGGAATCTCAAATTGCAGCTTATGAAACTATTGCTGATAAATTCACTGAAGAATACGGTATTGAAGTTACGATGACTCCTTACGATATGTTAGATCAAACAGAAGGGATGTCTTTGGATGGTCCTTCAGGACAAGGACCGGACATTTTTTTCCAACCGCATGACCGAATGGGGGACATTCACCTACAAGGTTTAGCTGCAGAATTGGAATTGACAGAGGACCAACTAGATCGCCTCTCTGAATATAATGAGGAAGCAGTCACTTCATTTAGTTATGAAGGTATTCAATATGGTATCCCTGCAGTTGTGGAGACCTATGCACTATTTCGTAACACAGAATTAGTTCCGGATGCGCCAGAAACTATGGATGATTTGATGGGCGTTGCTCGTGATTTAACGGATGGAGATACTTATGGATTCTTGATGGAAGCTAATAATTTTTACTTCTCTTATCCGTTTTTAACTGGACCAGGTGGTTATGTATTTGCACAGGGTGAAGATGGCGTTTATGATCCAGAAGATATTGGATTAAACAGTGCAGGAGCTGTTGAAGGTGCTGAACTTATTGGCTCTTGGTTCGAAGAAGAACTTATGCCTACTGGTATTGATATGGACGTAATGAATGGACTATTTATGGATGGTAAAGCAGGTATGGTAGTTACTGGGCCGTGGGCTATTCCTGACTATCAAGAGGCACTCGGTGACAACTTAGAAATATCTGTGCTCCCTGAGTGGGATGGAGAAGTTTTGAGCTCTTTTTCTGGAAATAAAGGATGGTTAGTAAACTATTACACAGAGAGTGAGTATTGGGCAACTGAACTTGCGCTGTACTTAACAAACGCTGAGAGTTCTCAAACATATTTTGAGACAGCAGGAGAGCTTCCGGCTCACACTGCAGTTGAAATAAACGATGAGTTTATGTCACCTATTTTTGAGCAAACTCAACATGCTGAACCGATGCCGAATATTCCTGAAATGTCTCAAGTGTGGGATCCTATAGCTGATGCATTTGAATTCATTTCTCAGGGAGAGGATCCACAGGAAGTTCTTGACGAAGCGGTACAAGTAATAAGAGATCAAATTGCAATAATGAATTAAAAGTTGTTGAGGAGGGGTTGGGTGAAATATTACCCGATCCCGAATCTTTTAATCAGGAGGAAGTTATCATGGCTAAAGAAAAGAGTAAAGACATAGAAAATCCAATCGTCAATCCTAAGCATAATGCAACGTTAGCTACGCTACTTTCAATAATTCCTGGACTTGGCCAAGCTTATAATAAACGATTTATAAAAGCTTCCGCCTTATTCATTCTCTTTGCTGCTTTTGTGATTGCGATGATGGATTTCGTTAGCACAGGTCTCCAGGGATTGGTGTCGTTAGGGAATGTTCCAAGAGAAGATGACTCACGAATCTTTTTAAGTAACGGAATTCTTTCATTAATCTTCGCGACGTTCTTTTTAACTTTTTATTTGCTTAACTTACAAGATGCTTATAAAGACGCAAAGAGAATACAATTAGGTTGGAAAGTACCCAATATGCGTGATGGATTTAGGAACGCGTGGGATACTGGCTTTCCGTACTTTTTAATAGGACCAGGATTATTATTACTCATTTTTGTTGTAGTATTTCCACTTCTATTCATGGTATTTCTGGCATTTACAAATTACGATTTGTACAATGCTCCACCAAGAAACTTATTGGAATGGGTCGGATTTGAAAATTTCACGAATTTATTTATGATAAGTGAGTGGAGAACTACATTTGTAAGTGTTCTATCTTGGACACTAATATGGACGTTTGTAGCAACGACGCTGCAAATTGGTTTAGCGATGTTCCTTGCAATTATAGTAAATGATCCGCGTGTGAAGTTTAAAAAACTAATCCGAACAGTTTTTATTTTACCTTGGGCTGTACCTGCCTTTGTAACCATTATTATCTTTTCTGCAATTTTCAATGATAATTTTGGTGCAATCAATTTGCAGATCATTGAACCATTATTTAATACGAGTATTCCCTGGTTACAAGATCCGCTTTGGACAAGAATAGCATTAATTGTCATTCAAGTCTGGCTAGGCTTCCCGTTTGTGTATGCTTTGTTTACAGGAGTTTTACAGGGGGTTTCAAAGGACTGGTATGAAGCTGCTGATATAGATGGAGCTAGTCGATTGCAGAAGTTCCGAGGTATTACGTTCCCTCATTTAATGTTTGCAACGGGACCTCTTTTAATCATGCAATACTCTTTCAACTTTAATAACTTTAACATCATTTATCTCTTTAACCAGGGTGGACCAGCTGTTCGTGGACAAACTGCTGGTGGATCAGATATTTTAATTTCGTGGATTTATGGATTAACTTTTGAAAATCAGCAGTTTAACATGGCTGCAGCTATTTCAATTATTTTAGGGTTACTTGTAGCGACTTTTGCCTTTTTACAATTTCGTCGTTCACGTTCCTTTAAAGAGGAGGGGACTTTTTAAATGAGTACAACTACACGAAAAACAATGAGTAAGAAAAATCGAAATATATTAGAAATGTTAGGGATTTATTCCGTTATTGGTGTAATGTTTGTGATTATCCTTTATCCACTTCTGTGGGCTTTAGGTTTGTCACTGAACCCAGGACAAGGATTGTTTGGTGCCCAAATGATCCCCGAAAATTGGTCACTTGCTCACTATGAGTGGTTATTCTTTGATCCGCGCAGCAACTATTTAACTTGGTACAAAAACACGTTAATAGTCGCAGTCTCCGTTTCGGTGATAGGCACATTTATTGTTGGTTTGACTGCCTATGCTTTTTCAAGATATAGATTCAAGGGACGTAAAAATGGACTATATGCATTTTTATTATTGCAAATGTTTCCCGTTTTAATGGCAATGGTTGCTTTGTATATTCTCTTAAATACAATTGGTCTACTTGACAGTCTTCTCGGATTAATTATTATTTACGTTGGAGCATCAATACCAATGAATGCATTTCTAGTGAAAGGATATTTTGATACACTTCCGCGAGAACTTGATGAATCAGCAAAAATCGATGGAGCAGGTCACTTTAGAATATTTTTTCAAATTCTACTTCCACTAGCTAAACCAATATTGGCCGTTGTTGCTTTGTTTAACTTTATGAATCCTTTTATGGATTTCATTTTGCCAAGGATTGTTTTGAGAAGCCCTGAAAATTATACATTGGCATTAGGGCTGTTCAATTTTGTGAATGATGAATTCGCTAATAACTTTACACGTTTTGCTGCAGGAGCAATACTTATCGCTGTGCCAATTGCCTTAGTCTATTTGTTTCTACAGAGATATCTTATTTCTGGCTTAGCTTCAGGTGCAACAAAGGGGTAGTGAGCAATTTAGGTTAGAAGCTACCACAGCATGAATAAAGTGTAGTAATGACTTCATTCACAGCTGCCCGCTATGAGACTACACTCATAGCGGGTTTATAAATTATTAACGTTTTTTTAGGTTGCGTGAAAAGGTTTCATAAATATTGTCTCTAGCAATCGGCTATAAAACCAAACCCGGAAGAAGTATGAATAATTTGCAGTATGAAAAATCATATCCAGTGTTTATAGAAGACATTCTATCAAATATGTAGTTCCTCTAATATATGGTAAACTACTATAAAAGAAGGTTTGTCTAGTTTATTTTAAATATATTCAGCAAACATCGATTATGACTGAAAACTACGGAAGGAGGCCAGATAGATGACAATAACAATAAAAGATGTAGCTAAGGTTGCAAATGTCGCCCCTTCAACTGTTTCCCGTGTAATAGCAAACAGTCCTAGAATAAGTGAGAGAACTAAAGAAAGGGTGCGTGAAGCTATGAAGGAGCTTGATTATCATCCTAACTTTAATGCTCGCAGTCTGGCGAATAAGAATACAAAAACAATAGGTCTTGTGATGCCTAATTCTGCAAATAAGACTTTCCAAAATCCGTTTTTCCCTGAAGTTATCAGGGGAATTAGTTCGAAAGCACACCAACTAGATTACGGATTATATTTGTCTACCGGTCAAACGGAAGAAGAAATATATGAAGAAGTACAAGACATGGTTCAAGGAAGACGAGTGGACGGAATAATACTGTTGTATTCGAAGATGAACGATAAGGTCATGAATTATTTGTACAAAGAAAAATTTCCTTTTAGTGTTATAGGCAGACCCTATGATCCAAACATGAAAGATGTTACTTATGTAAATAATGATAATTTCAAAGCTGCAAAAAATGTAACGGAATATCTTTTATTATTGGGTCACAGACAAATAGCATTTGTAGGTGGAAACTTAGATACAGTAGTTACTATCGACCATATGGAAGGATATAATCAAGCTTTATTAAACGCTGATATCTCACCTAGAAGTGATTATGTTGTCTTTCACGAGGAGCTGCAAGAAGGTGGTCAAGAAGCAGTGATTGATTTAATGAGCTTGTCCGAACGACCAACAGCTTTGATCGTAGCTGATGACATTATGACTTTTGGTGTGATGAGGATGTTAAATGAAATGGAAGTAAAGGTACCGGATGATATTTCTATTATTAGTTTTAATAATGTCATGATATCAGAGTTGTCTTCACCACCTATGACGACGGTTGATATTAATATTTTCAGTTTAGGTTTTGAGGCAGCTAATTGTTTGATTGATAGGATTATTCATCCCCTAACAGATGCAAAAAAAGTGATTATCCCCCATAAAATGATTAAAAGACAGACTTGCAAGCGGTTCTCACCTAAAGTAACAACGTAGATTTTTTGCGAAATAATCTATAAAAGCACCTACACGTACTACGTAGGTGCTACTCGCGTTGCACGCTGTATTTAACAAAAGGCGCTACGGTTTTGTTATTAATTGATATTTGAAGCTGTTCTTAATGTTCTTATGATATAATATATGCAATTATTGGAAAGAAAAGAAGGTGTAAATTTGTTTCAATCTAAACTTATTAAAGTACTCGTTATTATTTTGTTAATGTTGTTAATCATTCTTGTAGGTACCCGAGTTACATTTTTGTTTACTCCTTTAGTTGTCTTTTTTCAGACACTCTTTATTCCGTTTATCATTGCAGGAGTATTATTTTACTTATTAAGACCCGTAGTAAACTTTTTACATAGCAAAAAGATGCCAACACCATTGGCTATCTTACTAATTTATTTGGTCTTGATTGGAGTAGGTATTTTGTTGGTTACTTCGATCGGTCCGGTTCTTCAGCGTCAAGTTATGAATTTAGTCGATAATGCTCCAATTTTATTTCAAGAACTGCAAAGATTAATCATCCAATACGAAGACCATGAAATCATTGCACGCTTTCAAGAGACAGAAAATTTTTCTATCGAAGAGACCACCAACAACCTAACTGCGTATTTAACTGAGGCTTTTGACTTTTTAGCTTCAAATATTCTTAGTTTCCTTGGTGTCCTTACAAGCTTTCTCTTGATATTGATTATCGTACCTTTTATGTTATTTTATTTACTGAAGGATGGTAACAAAGCTCCTCATCAAGTATTACGTTTCTTCCCAAAAAAACAACAAGCAGATGGATATCGTATTTTACATGATATGGATGAGAAATTAAGTTCTTACATTCAGGGTCAAATCATCGTCAGTTTTTGTGTGGGCGTTTTAATGTATATTGCGCTAGTCATTATAGGTGTGGAGTACTCGTTAATCTTGGCATTAATTGCAATGCTTACCAATGTAGTTCCGTTTATTGGTCCTTGGATTGGAGCAGTTCCGGCAGCAATTGTTGCTATTATTGACTCACCAATTACATTTTTATGGGTAGCCTTAGCAATCGTTGTCATCCAGCAAATAGAGAGTAATTTTATCTCACCACAAATTATGGGGAAAAAGTTAGCAGTACACCCATTAACGATTATTATTTTAATTTTGGTGGCTGGTAAATTTGCAGGACTTCTTGGTTTAATCTTAGCTGTACCATTTTATGCAGTGACTAAAGTAATTGTTTCACACACGTATAGGTTATGGCAGCTTCGTAGAAAGGCTAATGCAGAAGACTCTCTGTGAGCAATCAGGATGAATGTCTGTTTATTTATTGATACAATAGGAATTAAAGATCCATGTTGGGAAAGAAAAACAAAGGAGTGAAATGGTATGAGTAGTGAGAATAAAGGAGTTACACAAATTGATAAAGATGAACTGAAAAACATTCTTTCAGCTTCGGATTCTAATAAAATAGTGGTTGATGTACGAGAACCTGAGGAATATAATGACGGTCATATTCCTGGAGTCCCTCTTGTACCAATGCAAACTATTCCTGATTTGTTAGAAGGATTTGATAAAGAGAAAGAATATGTTTTTGTATGCAGAAGCGGAAACCGTTCCCAAAATGTTTCATTGTTCATGAAACAACAAGGGTATGAAAAGGTTGAAAATTATGATGGTGGCATGCTTGTTTGGGACGGAGAAACAAAGCAGGGTATGGAGAAACACATTGAAAATGCTGGTGATTTAAAGACGTTTAAAAAATAGCTAAACAAAATTAAAACCTTCTGTTTCAAAACAGAAGGTTTTAATTTTGTTTATAAAGGTAATACATAAAACTAAGAGTGATAAGCACAAAAAAAATGTTATATTTAGGAGGCTAATTTATGCTATGGACAATTATTGGTATTATAATACTTATGTGGATTTTAGGTTTTAGTTTTGACGTTGGTGGTGGATTAATCCACTTACTATTAGTTATTGCGTTAGTGGTAGTAATTATAAACTTAATCAGTGGACGTCGGGCTTGACCATATGAAGAGTAAAAAGTCATCCATTTCATTAACGACGTATTTTTGATAAATAGTTACACAATAAGGGAGTGACCAATCATTATGGCAAAAAAGTGGTTTACATCCACGATGCTCGCAACTGCGGTAGCAGCAGGTACTTATTATTTAGGAAAAGAAGAAAACAGAGAAAAGCTTCAGCATAATTATAATCGAATGAAAGCCAAATTTAAAAATGAGACAAAAGAAGATCATGAACCTTATTTAGAAGAAAAAGTGGGTCATTCGGATCCTAACGATGAAGATGATAATTCAATGGTCGGTGAAGGTGCTGTCTACTCTGTTAATTACTACAATAAGACGCACAAAAATGATTAATATTAGTAAAGGAAGCCTCTATTCACAATGTGAATGGGGCTTCTTTTTTGTGGGAAACTACTTTTAGAATAGTGGGAAGTGGAAACAATATACTAAGTTAGGGAGGAAGTTTTATGACCAAAAACTTAGATATACTTGAAGAGGCCAAGAAAATAGTTGTAGCAATTATCACTGCCTTTTTCATGGCTATTAGTCTGAATTACTTTTTAATCCCTGCGAATGTATTTGCAAGTGGTTTTACAGGGATGGCTCAAATATTGTCAGAATTAGTGCCACTTTCACCAGGGATATTATTATTATTATTAAACATACCTGTAGCTGTTATAGGGTGGCTAAAGGTGGGGAAGAGCTTTACATTTTACAGTTTTTTAAATGTAGCTTTCACAACATTTTTCTTAGAAGCTATACCTGTTAGAGTTTTTTCAGAGGATATCATTTTAAATGCTGTTTTTGGTGGAGTTTTTGCAGGATTGGGTGCAGGGGTAATTCTCAAGTGGGGAGGATCGACTGGAGGAGTCGATATTCTTGCTTTATTAGCTGCGAAAAAAAATGATCGACCAATAGGCGTTTATTTTTTAATAATGAATGCAATTATTGTGGTAACTTCTGGGATGATGTTTGGGATGGAGAAAGCTTTATATACACTATTGAATTTATATGTTGCATCTCGTATTATTGATACAATACATACTCGTCACGTTAAATTAACAGCCATGGTGGTAACGAATAAAGCGGATGAATTGCAAGAGGCTTTTTATAAGAAAGTAATGCGGGGGGTCACACGAATCCCAGCCAAAGGAGGATATTCGAAAGAGGATAAAGAAGTATTATTAATTGTTATTACAAGGTATGAACTTTATTTTTTACAGCAGGTTATCGATGAGGTCGATCCAAAGGCTTTCACAAATATCATTCAAACAACGGGAATTCACGGCATGTTTCGAAAAAATGACTAGTTTTTTAAGAAAAACGGCATAGCCGTCTTTTCTTAAATCCAGCGTCAGCTTCCGTCGCCCCCCCCCGAGTAGCACCTACGAATGCATGTAGGTGCTACTCGAAAGGAGGTGGGTTTCCCTTGATACGTGCGGCGTGAAGGTAGCTGCTAATTTTATAAATTCTTGTAAGAAAAGACGCTACGCGTTTTTTTAAATTAAAGAAGAAATGATTGTAACATCTCTTAATGAAATGACGTCATTATATGTACCAGATAAAGAGAGGTGTAAAATATGAAGATACAGCGTTTATTATGGCTAATTTCACTTTTTACTTTCTTAGTCCTGGCAGGTTGTGGACAAGGGAGTAATAATGTATATGAAGAAAATATAAATGGATCGTCTGAAGGGGAGATGGTGGAGATAGATGGATTAAAGTACACGATGGCAGTGGAGAAGGAAAACGACGTAATTGAAGTTACATTGTCATTGAAAAACACATTAGAGAAAGATGCTATTACCGTAGATTTTTCCTCAGGACACCAGTTTGATATCTTCATTCATGATGAAGATGATAATCTTCTTTATGATTATGCAGATGGAATGATGTTCACGCAAGCTTTTATTACAGAAACAATTAATGCTGGTGAGGAACTTACTTTTACGGATTCATGGAATTCAAATAACACTACGGATGCTGCCCCACTGAAGATTTCTTCTCAATTAAACATTTATCAAGTAGATGGGACTAATTTAGAGGGTACCCCATTTAAGTTGGAAAAGACGTGGACTAAATAAATGAGGACGCGTTCTCATTTGAAGGGCACAGAAAAAGTAAAAATAACTTTTTCTGTGCCCTTTTGACAAAAATGTATAATATTATCGGTTTTTTAAAGATTGTTGTATCCGCCTGAAGCGATTCGAGTACTTCCCTTCAAATCAACCATTTACTAAAGTGAGAACAAAGTCCGAAGTTCTTCTCTGGAAAGCTCCCAGAGGGGGAATGACTTACCATGGACGAGTGCTTTTTGGAGTTTTTCTTTTTCTTTAATAAGTTGTCCAATTCTTTCTTCAATTGTTCCTTGGTTTGTAATTGTATGAACCGTTACAGGTTTTGACTGACCAATTCGATGCACTCTATCCGTCGCTTGTGCTTCTACAGCAGGATTCCACCATCTGTCATAATGTAATACCTCTGCAGCCTCTGTTAAGTTCATACCAAAGCCACCAGCCCTCAAAGAAATAACCATAAAAGGAATAGTGCTATCTGTTTGAAACTGAGCAATCATTTTTTGCCTTGCTTTTGACGACAGCCCCCCATGGAAAAAAGGTATTTCCATTTGATGCTGAAACTTTCCCAACCGTTGAAACATTTTACCGACAAAGCGATATTGTGTGAATATTAGACCTCTCTTTTTTTCATGTATCCATCTATCAACCATTTCTGAAGCAAGGTCCCATTTTTCAGATCGTCCTTCTTCAAAAATAAAATGGTTCTCTTCCTGAAATAACTGATCAGGGTGATTACAGATTTGTTTTAGTTTGGTCATGGTTTTAAATAAAAGTGCTCGTTGCACTTGTATCGATTGGTTATCATAGGCAGTCATCAGTTCTTCAACCGTTGCCTCGTATAGAATAACTTGTTCATCTGTTAAGGAGACAGAATGATCGATCATTGTTTTTTCAGGAATGGCAAGTTCATGAAATTGTGATTCTTTTGATCGTCTCAACAGGAATGGTTGGATGACATCGCGAAGCTTGGTAATGTTTTCCGCTCTTTTTTGCTCATTTTTTTCTTGAAGGAAAGTTTCGAAAAACCACGTTTCATCTTTTAATAAACCAGGAATTAATAAATCCATGAGACTCCATACTTCCATAGGATGGTTCTCAACAGGAGTCCCAGTGAGCGCGATAGAATGTAAAGCATCAAACTCTTTTATCGCTTGTCGTAGCTTTGTGCGACTATTTTTAAGCATTTGCGCCTCATCAAAAATACATCCGGTCCAGCGTAGATCCCGTAAGTATAGGTGATCCTGCTTTGCAATTGGATAGGAACAAATGATGACTTGGGTTGTCTTCATATTTTGCAGGAATGACTCTTTACGGGAAGAGGGAGAACCCTCATGATGATATACCTTCAATTGAGGAGCGAAGCGACGTAGTTCATGTTTCCAATTATGTACCAGACTAGAAGGACATAGAATTAAAAAAGGTGTCTCACTTTTTTCATTACGCAATACCTCATCGATATAAGTAATTGTTTGGACAGTTTTTCCTAACCCCATATCATCTGCTAAACAACAGCCAAGTTGAAGCTTCCGCATGTGTAATAACCACTGAACCCCTTTTTTTTGATAACTTTTCAAAATAGGCTCCCATTTATGTCTTAAAGGGTAAGGAACGACATTTTTATGAAGTAACATGTCTGCTGTCTTCTTATCGAAGCTCCATTCGATGGAATCCTTGGATGATCTGATTTGTTCATCTTTGCTATTTGAGTGGTCAGGTATTGAAAAGGATTGAGCGTGATTTTTGAGCGCTTCAAAAATAGGTATATGTTTGTTATCGGAAGAATCCATCATTTGATGTAATAATTCATTGGCTGTCTCTAGATCCCACATTACCCATTCATCGTGAAGACGGATCATCTGTTGTTTCTGTTCGACAAGATCAATAAACGTTTGTTGATTCATGATATCTCCATTTAACTGCAGTTGCCAGTTAACTGTTGTACGTATCCAAGGAGTGGTTGAGAAATTCTCTTCCTCCATATGAGGGACAGATACTGTTGCAGTAAGATTCGGTGTAATCTTTTGTCTGAATTTTTCAGGGACTAGCATAGCAACACCTAGAGATTCCAGTTCTTTAACATCGTTCAATAAAAATGAAGAAATTGTCTCGTTCGATAGAAAAAAAGAGGTCGCTCCTTGTTTAGGTAATAGCCATTCATATGTTTTGAAATGAGATATCTCTTCTTCAAGCCAAGCCAGTGGATTTTTTCTAAAAGGATGCTGGCCTCTCATTACATTTGTTACGGAAATAGTTTTCCCAGTCGTCCATTCTTTCATAAACCACTCGAACTCCCAGTCTGTTAAGAGAGATTCGGGTTCGTACATGACTATCTGAAGCTGAAACTCAATTGGATTTTCGCCTTGCCAATGGTTAATACATAAAGGATAAAGGTGTCTCGATAATTTCAAGGTTTTCCAGGGTTTTTCAAGCGCATTCATCCACTCCTTTACTTGGCTTTCAGATGTTTTAGCTGCCAATATAGAAAAATAGGGTTTGATTTCAGTTTGATATGTTTCTGAAATGAATACATAATGCTGTAAGTATAGAAAAAGAAAAGAGTCAATTAGCTTTGGTTCCAATATTGAATAAGTACTTTTCTCAGCCATCATATCCGCAGAAATTTTTGGTGTCGTGACCACAGTCATTTCTATAAAAGTTGGTGTTTCCCATTGCCCATAAATACTAGGATAAAGTTGTCTCTTGTCAACTTGATTTAACAGTTGATTTGTTTCATTAAGTAAAAAGTGGAAAGACTCATCGAATAAGAACAAGGATGATTCTGACAAATCTTTAAGCAGGTGAAGGGATGTCAAAGGCACGATAATCCCTTCTACACGGGTTACATTGTTATTAGATTGCATTTCGAAGGTCGCAGTATCGAACATCACTCCATAGAAAGAAGAACGGTGGTCGGAAAATAATAGTTGTTTGATCGTTAGTATATCTTTTTCCCATCGAATCGCATCCTCTGTTATAAAGGTTGGTTTCTTTGAAGTACATGAAAGCATAATACCTTTGTCCATATGAGAGGGATCAATTGCTGCAACAATATGCCATTGATTATCTAGACCGGCTATCAAATTGTTTCAACTCCTTTTGTAACGCTGCAAAACCCTTGTACCGTTTTTGTAACACAAATAAAAATAATTGAAATTGCTCGGGACAATCAAGATCTCCCAGTATAGCTTGAAGGTCTTTTAACAATACAACAGATGATTCATAATGTTTCTTCGTTTTTTTTTCTATTAATCTCTCAATCCAATGCATATACAAAGGGATTGCTAAATGGGAATTGTTCTTCCTTATAAGCTTGAAAAACTGTTGTTCTTCCATCGAAAGCATCGAGGGGTCACATGGGGATAGGCTCCATAACTCGATTCCTTGTTCATATCGATGGTGATAAGATAATAATTGGAATAATGTTCTTCTAACTGGACGATGAGCAATTTGTTTCTGAAGTTCTTCAATGACGCGATCCACTAAAAAGAATTTAGCTTCCTTATATTCAATATGTTCATAATAGTCTTTATACATAGCAAAATGAGGACGAATCATCCAGTTGCTTAACCATACTTCTATATCGTTTTTAATATCAAAAGTAAAACTTGGTATCTGTTTCGAAACTTTCAATGATTCCACTTGTGGAAACTCAGCATTTGCTTTCTGGAGAAAAATAAAATCTTCTTGTGTGGTGAAATGGAAAGGTATTTTACAAAGATATCCTTCTAATAATTTTTCAATTTCTTTTTTCTGTATCGAAAAGGAGCCGCGTATTTTCAATTCTTTTTTTATTTCCATAAAAAAGGAGAGAATAAGATAGGTTTTTTCATTCGGACTGATTGTGTCGTTGTAATGGGACAAAGCTACTTCGATTATATTCCTTAATGAAGAAATAAAAGAAGGATGGTAGTTCCATTCTTCACATAGCGTCTTGACAGCTTGCCTATATTTATTGATCACATCAACTGATAAAGAATCGCTTTTTACATGCTTTTTCATGGAAGAACAGCCTCCTTTTAATTATTCACCTCTTTATTTTACAGATACTTGATAATAAGCACAAATGCTCTCAATTAGCTTAAGTTCAAGAAAAAAAGCGTCTTTTTTTCAAGGGATTACATAAGATGGTTCATAAGCAAACAAATCGATAACAAGGATTAATCATTCGAAAATAAGGAAGAAGTGGAGGTGAGTTAAATCATGGATCCATATCATAAAGTTAGACCGAAACAGTCACGGTCAATTGCCATTGAGCCTTCCATCAAATTATTTGTTATTTCTGCTGAAATAGACTATTATCTTATGAATTTAAAAGAAGCTCTCGATACTGATAATACGAACGATATTCGTTTGTTCAAAAGAAGATTATCATCTTTAGTCAAGAAAAGAGAGAATCTTTTGATATATATAAATGAAACATCCGGCTAGCTGATATTCCAGCTAGCTTTTTTTCCGAAAAGTATAAGAAGACAGCTATCTTTCGCCGCGCGTATCAAGGGAAACCCACCTCCTTTCGAGTAGCACCTACACGTACTTCGTAGGTGCTACTCGGGGCGGCTGAAGCGGAAGCTGACGCTGTATTTAATAAAAGACGGCTATGCCGTTTTTCTTACTACATTAACATTCCAGATAAAACGTGTTAAACTAAGAACACTTACATATAAGGAGGTTTTATGAATGGCAATTGAAGTTAGAGGCGAACCAACACCTAACCCGAATGCAATGAAATTCACAGCTAATAAAGTAATATTTGAAGGATCAGGAAGTGCATCTTTTAAAAAGAATGACGAAACAGATCATCCGTTAGCAAAAGAATTATTAGCTTTAGAAGGTGTGGATAATCTTTTTGGTTATCAGGATTTTATCACAGTTAATAAAGAAGCAGGAGCAGACTGGGATTCTTTACTTCCGGATATCCAAGCTGCATTTGAGAAAGTTTACGAATAATATCTATAGAAAAGCTAACTTGGTTTTAACACCAAGCTAGCTTTTTTTATTGCTCTAATAACCGTTTTTTTTAATACCGCGGAAAGCAACCATTTTAAAAGAATAAAATTTATGAAAGAGATCTTCCGTATCTTTTAGAAATAATATCGTAGAAGCCTAAAGAATTGTAAAGCTTCTTCGTGGCTGCATTACTGATTCCTGTTTCTAACTCAATGCCTTTATAGCCCTCTTGCTCGGCCCATTGCAATACCTTTAAAAGTAGTTTCTTAGCAATACCTTGTTGTCGATACTCCTTCATTACATATAAATCATTTAGCCAAATATACGGTCCACCTTTGCCCAGAGATATGCCGCTGTTTAAAAAAGCACAGCCAACAAAGATATCATTTAGCTCTACAACAAAGAATTCAGCATTTGAATTTTTCTCTAATGCAAGTGAGATCGTTTGAGTTAAAGGTGCGCTATGGTCGTTATCACTAAGGCTGTTCATTTGTTCTTCCATTACAGAAGTAATATTTTGAATCGTGATGTCATCAGCAGGCTTATCAACTTTAAATATTTTCAAGTCCTACACGTCCCTTCCGTTTTTCAATGAGAAATAATCCTCTAAATAAACAGCAATCCCGTCTTTTTCATTTGTATCCGTTGTTTCATTGGCTACATTTTTAAGTTCATCGATTGCATTTCCCATTGCTATACCATGCCCTGCGTACTCTAGCATTTCTAGATCATTATCTTCATCTCCAAAAGCGATAACTCGTTCTTGAGGGATATTGTAATACTTAACAATTTCTTTTAATCCGACAGCTTTATGTAAACCAGCTTTAATAATTTCAATGACATGCCAAGGTGCTCCCCAAGATCTTTGCTCAATAACTTCTGCATGAGCATCTTTTAGAAGTTGTTTAATGCTTTGATGCTGGTGATCTTCTGGTTGTATTAAAATAGAAGTGGGATCCCGTTTTATAAGCTGATGAAGGTTTCCGCTATCGGAGGGAGCTTGATTTACCGTGAAAGCTTCAGCAAAACCTCTGTTCAGGTGACGCAAATAATAGTCATCCATTACTTCCACCATCATATTTTTTACCTGAAGAGCTTCACATGTTTCTATAATCGTTTTAGCCGTTTCTTTATCCAACGGAGAATGTATCGTTGGAAAAAGAGCAGGAGCGACAGGATGATGGATAAATGCTCCGTTAAAGTTAACCATAGGTGAATCTAAAAAAAGTTCCTGATAGTATTGACTGCTGGCTCTGTAGGGTCTTCCAGTCGCAATCACTATCTTGTGCCCTAACTCTTTCAATTGGGTTAAAGCAGAGTGATTTCTTTTAGAGATTACTTTATCATCTGTTAATAATGTACCATCTAAATCTACTGCGATTAAATAAGGTTTCATTAAATTTCCTCCTGTCAGGACTGTTCTTGTGTCCTAGATCTTCCAAGAATAAAAAATAGGATTTTAAGCAAAATCATGATATAAATATACTATATCATGGCTATTCCATGTTAAAATACCTTTGTGAAGAAAATAATAAACAAACATTATCCCTAAGGATAGGAGATAGAATGATGGAACAATTTTTCTCGACATTTACTGCAAGAACGATATGGACACCCGAATTAATCCTTGTCCTAGCTCTCGTAAGTATCATATATTTTTTAATAATTAATCGATTTAGGCATTTATTTGCTGATTCAAAGCCAGTATCACTAAGAAGACAGGTTTATTTTCATCTTGGTTTATTAGCTGTATACATAGGATTTGGAGGCCCACTCTATGTATTAGGTCATATTATGTTAAGTATGCATATGCTATCTATGGCGATTGTCTATCTGATTGCCCCACCTTTACTGTTATTGGGCATTCCTTCTTGGTTTTTCAAATCGATTGCCCAGCTAAACATAGCTCGCAGCATTTTTAAAGTAATCGGGTTTCCTTTATTTGGCTTGCTTTTATTCAATGCCATTTTTTCATTTTATCATATACCCTTTACTTTTGATTTCTTAATGACAAGTGAAGTTTGGCATAATGTTTATCAACTGGCAATGCTATTAGCAGCGATGCTAATGTGGTGGCACATTATCCCGCGACTCAGAACGAAATATGAGTTATCGGAGCTAAAAAGAATCGGATACATGTTTATGAGTGGTGTTTTATTCACGCCTGCTTGTGCATTGATTATTTTTGCCAATGGTCCTTTATATGCTACTTATACAGATCCCTCAACATGGGCCGTTGCGATGAGTTATTGTCTTCCACCTGGTACTGACATGCCATTTGAAATTTTTTCCGGCGAGCAGGCTTTGTCTGTACTAAGCCCTCTACATGATCAGCAATTTGGAGGGGCAATGATGAAAGTAATTCAAGAACTAGCTTACGCTGTAGCAATTGGTGCTACATTTAAACTATGGATGAAAAGAGATAAAGAAGAAACACCAAAACTTAAAATAAAAGAATATGATATGTATCAAACCGAGGGATAGAGAAAGAGGGGTTTTATGAAGAAGTTTTTGATTTTGGGGAGTACTGCAGTTTGTCTATTCATTTTATCAGGATGCAGCTTTTTGTATCAAGATGCATCGGAATCATCGCAGTCGGATGCAGTTATTGATGTTTCACAAACGGAGGAACCATGGCAAACTGCTGAATTTGAAGCAGTAAATCAATATGGTGACACTGTTTCTATTGAGTCACTTGAAGGAGAATGGTGGATCAGTAAGACAATTTTTACGAGATGCCCTACAGTATGTATGACAATGACTCCTAATATGGTCGAGTTACAGAGCGCTTTGGAGGAGAAAGGCGTCGATATAAGAATTGTATCGTTTACCGTTGATCCTGATTTTGATACACCTGAAAGATTAGAAGAATATGGAGAGTCTTATGGAGCTGATTTCAACAATTGGGACTTTTTAACAGGTTACGAATTTGAAGATATTCAACAATTTGCTCTAGAGTCTTTTAAATCGCAAATTCAACAAGTCCCAGAGGAAAGTGACATCATGCATCCTACACGGTTTTTCTTAGTCAATCCTGATGGTATCGTTCATCGAATGTATAGTGGCGAGAAGAGTTTTGATCTTAAAGCTACCGTTGAGGATATTACCGAAATTACAGGATCATAAGCGCCACTTGCTGCCAATTACTCATTGGTAGCTTTTTTTATAATATTCTGCCAAGATTATAGGTAGATGAAGCGATAACCGTCGTTGGAGATATGTGTTATAAAAATTCTCTCTTTTAGAAAAAAAGGATGTGTAATTACGAATGATAGAAAAAAGAGATCCAATACAAGTAAAAGAAGCAGTATCTAGAGTGATGAAATACAGCAAAACAGGGGAATTAGAACATGTTTCTCTTGAGAACGCTGAAGGAAGATATTTAGCGGAAGATATTATAGCTGATCACCCTGTCCCGCCATTTGATAGATCGCCATTAGATGGTTTTGCTGTACAAAGTAAAGATACCAAAGGAGCAAGCTCAAGCAATCCTGTTCGACTAGAGGTTGTTGAAACGGTGGGGGCAGGACATGTTTCTACCAGTATTCTTAAACCTGGGCAAGCTGTGAGAGTCATGACAGGTACAATTATGCCAGAAGCATGCGATTCGATAATCATGTTTGAACTTGCTAAAGAAGTGAATAAAAATAACCAAACATATATTGAGATAACTCGTTCGTTTGAAAAAAATGATTTTGTAGCGAAAGAGGGGGAAGAAACTAAAAAGGGCGAAGTCATTGTTAATGCCGGGAAAAAGATCACTGCTGGAGTGATTGCAGTTCTCGCTACGTTTGGATATGCGAAGGTTCCGGTAGCGAAAAAACCTGTTATAGGTATTTATGCGACAGGGACAGAATTATTAGATGTAGATCAGGATCTTGAGCCGGGAAAAATAAGAAACAGCAATGCTTATATGATCATTTCTCAAGTAAAACAGGCTGGTGGAGAGCCTTTATACTTTGGTAAATTAGAAGACAACTTTGAACTGTGTTTTAAAGCAGTACAAGAAGCACTAAAAGAAGTAGATGTTTTAATTACGACTGGGGGCGTCTCCGTTGGTGATTTCGATTTTCTGCCGGCAATCTACAAAAAGCTTGGTGCCAACCTTTTGTTTAACAAAATAGCAATGAGGCCTGGAAGTGTAACTTCAGTTGCGGAGAAAGACGGGCAATTACTATTTGGCCTTTCTGGTAATCCTTCTGCCTGTTATGTGGGGTTTGAACTATTTACTAGACCTTGGATCCAAACTTATTTATTTTCAACCAAACCGTATCTAGAGTCTGTCAAAGGAACGCTGAAAGCAAACTTTCCCAAAGCAAATCCTTTTACACGATTTATTCGGAGTAAAATCGCCTTTGAGCATGGGAAAGTAGTTGCTCAACCAATAGGGATGGATAAATCCCAAGTAGTAACCTCCTTAGCTTATTCAGATGTATTTGTTGCATTACCTGGCGGAACTAGAGGCTATAAATCAGGCGATGAAGTAGATATTATTTTGTTGAATTCTGAAGGGGATAGTGCTCCTTTTCAAGACCCGGTTAAATCAAGAAAAACTGACCAATGATTAACTCACATAGCAAAAAGCATCAAATTGTAGGATTTTCAAATTCAGGGAAAACAACGATAGCGAAAGCCCTTATTGAAGCAATTTCCAGGCGTGGTTTATCAGTAGGAGCGGTGAAACATCATGGGCATGGAGGTATCCCTTTAAAGCAAGAGTCCTTTGATACAGATTCGGCTAAGCATCGAGATGCAGGAGCTTCTGGGTCACTTGTTATCAGTGAGACTGAATGTAGCATGATCCTTTCAGATACAAGTCATCTGAATTTAGAGGATTTAGTCAGGATCTATGAATGTCTATCTTTTGATATGATTATTATTGAGGGATTTAAGCAAGAAAAATATCCTAAAACGGTTATCATAAGATCTTCAGCGGATGAACATTTATTAAAAAGTTGTGTGGTCATTGAAGCAACGATATTCTGGGAGGAAGAGTTAGCGTTAAAGTGGGAGAGTAAAGGATTATTTCCTGTTTTTTTAATGAATGATCTAGAAAGTTATATACGTTGGTTTCTTCAAGCATATTGTAGAAGCGAGGGATAATAATGACAGTTAAAAATTTTGAGATAATTGAAAAACCAATTGAGGTTGATCACATAATAAGAAAAGTTGAAGACAGAAATGCCGGAGCAATCAATACTTTTATAGGAACAGTTAGAGAGATGACAAAAGGAAAAAAGACATTATATTTAAAATACGATGCTTATATTCCGATGGCGGAAAAAAAACTTGCCCAAATAGGAAAAGAGATTAACGATCGATACGCAGATGCAAAGGTAGCCATCACTCATCGCATTGGTGCATTGGAAATTTCCGACATTGCGGTAGTCATTGCTGTTTCAACTCCACATAGAGCAGATTCTTTTGATGCTAGCAGGTATGCGATTGAGCGAATTAAAGAAATAGTACCGATATGGAAAAAGGAGCATTGGGAAGATGGAGAGGAATGGATAGGAGATCAATTAGAAAATAATGCTTATCCTTTAGGTGTACCGAAGGAGGGGGACGTAATAGATGATTAAAATTTTGTTGTTTGCAGAATTAGAAGAGAAAACAGGTAAAAGAGAATTAAGTGTCTCAATGGACATGACTGTAGAGGAAATCAGAAAGAAGTTACTGAAAGATTATCCTCATGTAACGGGGTTAGCTTCTGCTATGGTTGCCGTTAACGAGGAATTTGCTGATGAATCTGTGAAGGTTAGGCAAGGGGATTTTATTGCGTTTATTCCTCCGGTTAGTGGAGGTTAATAACCCTTTATTTAAAAAGGTTTTAGGTGCTGTCTTTTGAAACCGGTCAAGTTCCAGAAACAAGGCTGCATAAGATACGTTAAGTTTTTATTATGATTAAAAAGGGAAACCTATACTTATGAGCATAAATTTGGAGGGGTATATAATGAATATGACAATTACAGATAAAGCATTCACCTGGTTTAAGGATGAACTAAATTTAGAAAAAGGCGATAATGTTCAATTTTTCGTACGATACGGTGGATTTGGTCAGTTTCAATCTGGTTTTTCATTAGGTATTGCCGAAAAGTCTCCTGATGAACCTGCTGTTTCTACTGACAAAGAAGGTGTGACCTTTTATGTGGAGAAAAAAGATGAATGGTATTTCGATGGGAAAAGTTTTCAAGTGAACTACAGCGACGATAAAGGTGAAATAACATATGACCATGAAGATAGTAAGGAGAATAATCAATAAATAAGTGTTCGATATAATAAGATCGGGAGGTGACTTAATACTTAGTCATCTCTCATTTTTTAACAGGATCAAACTTTTACCATCTTAATGCTGGATTTACTATGATCCACCTTGATCCTTCATTTTTTCCAAGCATAATCTTTGATTTTTAGTACAATCTAAGAATACTGCTATTAAAATCGAGGTGAAGCAAGGATGGGGCAACAAAAACGTTTTAAGCATGGAGAGAAGGCTCCGAATAACGGCGTCTATATCGAAATTGGTGAGACGGGAAGTATGGTTCAAAAACCAAAACAAGTCCATTTAGAGGCAGGAGATAAGTTTCCAGAAAGTTCAAATCACAATCGTGTTTGGTCCCATAAAGTAAAGCCTGATAAATCGTGGGATTAACCACGATTTTTCTTTTTGCATATTAACCTGAATTCAATAACAAGAATGTGATAAGCCGTTTATTCTTTATGACAACAAATATAATATTGTATGGGGATGTTCAAAAAGGTAGTTTTTTTACATTTTTGAATGTCCTCTGTATATGTTTTTCTACCATTCAGTAGTAAATTAACACGTCCACTAAAGAATGAATGTGATTTTTTTATTGTAATTTAGTCATTATTTTGCGAACCTTATAGAGAGAGTAGGTGTGTCATCTTGAAATTATTAATAGGGGTTATTATTTTTTCGATCGTAGCATTATCAGTATATGGATTATTGTTCAGATTTACTACTGACTGGCCAGTAGAAGTAATGGTAATTTGTTCTTTACTTTTGGGCGGCGCAGCAGAATGGCTGTTTTTTAAAATGAATAGAGAGAGTTAGCAATATATTTTGTCATAGTAATGTAATAAACGGAACTAGAGGAGATTTTGAATCTGTGTCGAATTAATTTTATAAAAGATAATAAATCACGGTATGCTTGTGACTAATGAAATGCATAGGTTAAGTCTGGATGTAAATAACACTAGGAACGAAACCATTACTTTTAGAAGTATTAAAACTTATAACCTAGTAATAAACTGTGTGACAGGGAGTGCGTGAATGAATAAGGGAAAAAGGATTATTATCCTATTTGTTATACCGCTAGTTCTTTTTTTATCCGGGTGTCAGCAAGCCCAAGGCAAACCTTTCGAAAAAGTGGGTCTATTACTCTCGCATCCAATCGATGATCAAGGTTGGAATATGAAAGGATACCAAGGAATATTAAAGGTCCAATCAGAGTTTGACGTAGAAGTCTTGATGAAAGAAGGGGTTCGATCAGAAGGAGCCGTTAGAAAATCGTTGGAAGAATTTGAAGAAGAAGACGTTTCATTAGTTATAGGCCATAGTCAATTATATGCGGATTTATTTATGAAGCTTAAAGGAGATTTTCCAAGCATTCATTTCGTAAGTTTCAATGGTGATGTTGAAGGTGAAAGTATTACTAGTATTCATTTTAATGGTTACGCTATGGGGTATTTTGCCGGTATGCTTGCAGGAGAAATGACAAAGACAAACACAGTTGGAGTGATTGCAGCTTTTCCATTTCAACCTGAAGTAGAAGGCTTTGAAGATGGCGTAAATTATCAGGCCCCTGAGGTCGATGTAAAAGTTGACTTCGTAGAAAGCTGGGTGGAAGAGGAGGCAGCTCTCGAAATATTTGAAGGGATGAAAAATGAGGGTGCAGATATTTATTATCCAGCAGGAGATGGTTTTCACACAGCTATCATTGAAGAAGTTAAAAAAGAAGGGCTCTACGCGATAGGCTATGTCGGAGACCAGTTGGATCTCGGAGCATATACGGTCTTAACTAGTACCGTGCAGGAAGTTGAAAAAATGTATGAATATGTTGCTGAAAAGTTCAGTAAAGGAGAACTCGAAACAGGGAATAAGTACTTTGGTTTCTCTGATGGTGTAATTAGTATGGGGGAATATGGGAAAGAAGTTCCTTCAGAAACAATATCGTGGTTAAATGAACATGTGGACACATATATTAAAACAGGCCATTTACCGCATGAATTAGATGAATCGAATGGAGGAGGATCTCAATGAAAGTTCATACATTAGCTCCAGTTTCTTCCCGCGACTCCACACATTTACTAGGAGGCCTTATTCTTACTAGAGAACGCCTTCTCGCTCTTTTGGATGATATAGATGAATACGATCTGCATCATCATGTACATGATTTCCCCAGTGTTGGAGCATATATATTACATCTGGCTCAAATTGAGTGGTGGTGGAATAAAATGGTCTTGCGTCCTGATGGAATTACCGACTTGGATCGTGAACGCTTTTATTTTCAGGAAAAACAAGTTATCATTGCTCCTGAGGGGATGGAGAAAAGCTGGGTATTAGCCAGACTCGGTGAAGCTAGAATGCTAACGAGAGAATACTTCATGGAAATTTCAGATGTCGAATTTAAGAAGTCGAATTTGATTGAAAAAGATCAAGGTATGGGAGAATCTTATTCCCCTGAATGGGTCCTATACCATTTGAATTACCATGAGAGTTACCATTTAGGTCAAATTAATATGCTACTGAAGTGGATTGATGGTCAAAGATAAGATCATTCAATCATCTATTTATACAAGTTTAAGGAGTATGATGTATGTCAGAAGAACAATCAAAAGCAATTAAAAAATTAGCAGATCGAATCGTAAAAGGGTATGATATGATTCACCAGAAGAATTACCAAGAAGCAAAAGAACTATTAGAACCTTTAGTTCCTTTATTTCATCAAGAAGATAAACCAAATGTAACTCTTTTGTGCTATGTCTCGATTGCGCAAATTGGAACGAAAGACATCGATGCTTTTTTAACAACATATGAAGAATTGAAAGAGCAGACACCTAAGACAAAGAAAGAAGAAGCACTTATCAATCGTGTGGATGAAATGTTCCATGAACTTATGGAAACTATAAAAATTTCGCAAGATGATCAAGATATTTAAGAAGACCAAAGCCAAATGGGTAGTTATCGAAACCAAGCTCCTTTGCTTGGTTTTTGTTCTGTTCACAGCTAGGAATACTTGGACCATGCTTTCTTAGAGATTGTTGTTTCGTCGAACAGAGAGTCTCGAATCTTGCAGGGTCTAGAAAGCAATTTAAATAAAAGACGCTGCGCTTTTCTTATTTAAATTCATATACGATATAAAACACTGTCTGAATACATTTAAGGGGTCATAGAGGATGACATTAAGTGGATAAACAATGACTCTTGCACTTTTCTTAGTACTAGGTCATAATCATAAGTATAAAAGATGTTTTGTTGAGGAGGAAACGAGATGCGAGCAGGTATATGGGGAATGGGGAAATACGTCCCGGAGCATGTCGTAACAAATAAAGATTTAGAAAAAATAGTGGATACTAATGATGAGTGGATTCGAACACGGACTGGTATTGAAGAAAGAAGGATTGCGGCTGACGATGTAGATACATCGCATATGAGCTATGAAGCTGCAAAAGAAGCAATTGAAAATGCTGATATAAATCCGGAAGAAATAGATATGATTTTGGTTGCAACTGTTACTCCAGATCAAAGTTTTCCATCTGTATCATCTATGTTGCAAAAACAGCTGGGTGCTAGTAAAGCAGCAGCTATGGATGTTAGTGCGGCCTGTGCAGGATTTATATATGGGCTTGTTACTGCTAAACAATTTATTGAAACAGGAACATACAAGCATGTCTTGGTTGTAGGTACTGAAAAACTATCTAAAATTACAGATTGGGATGATCGTAACACTGCAGTATTATTTGGTGATGGATCAGGAGCGGCTTTATTAGGACCTGTTGCTGATGATAAAGGTATACTTTCTTTTGAACTCGGTTCAGACGGCAGCGGTGGAGACCATATTCGTATGGAAAATCACCTTTTGATGAATGGTCGGGAGGTATTCAAATTTGCAGTTCGACAGATGGGAGAATCTTCTCTGAATGTGGTTCATAAAGCTGGACTCACAAAAGAAGATGTTGATTTTCTAATTCCTCACCAGGCTAATATAAGAATAATGGAAGCTGCAAGACAAAGATTAGACCTTCCAATCGAAAAAATGTCAAAGACTGTCGATCGTTATGGAAATACTTCTTCAGCATCAATACCGTTATCACTTTGTTATGAACTTGAAAATAATAAGATTAAAGATGGCGATGTTGTTGTATTGGTAGGTTTTGGTGCAGGACTCGTATGGGGTGCTGTTGCATTAAAGTGGGGCAGATAAAGCATTAATGTTGAAAGGGGTTTTTTTATGAATAAACAAAGAGTCGTCATTACAGGCATGGGAGCTGTTACCCCGCTTGGGAATGATGTTAAAAGTACGTGGGAGAAAATAGTTAATGGAGAATCAGGTATCAAAGTTACTTCTAAATTTGAAAAAGGAATGTTTCCTGCCAGTGTTGCTGCGGAAGCATTAGAGTTTGATCCACTTAACTTCATGGAAGGAAAAAATGCCCGAAAAATGGATCGATTTACTCAATTTGCTGTGGCAAGTGCAATCATGGCTGTTAAAGATGCGGACTTAACAATTGATGATTCTAATTCCGATCGCGTTGGAGTCTGGATTGGTTCTGGGATAGGTGGTATGGACACATACGAAAAGCAATTCCGTAATTATGAGAAAAAAGGACATCGAAGAGTTTCACCTTTCTTTGTTCCTATGCTCATTCCTGATATGGCTTCAGGTCAAGTATCTATCACATTAGGAGCAAAAGGAATTAATTCCTGTTCCGTAACAGCCTGTGCATCCGGAGCTAATTCAATTGGTGACGCATTTAAAGTGATCCAGCGTGGCGATGCTGATGTCATGATCACAGGGGGAGCAGAGGCCCCAATCACAGAAATGTCATTTGCAGGCTTCTCTTCCGCAAAAGCTTTATCAACAAATCCGGATCCTAAAACAGCAAGTCGCCCTTTTGATAAAAATCGGGATGGCTTTGTCATGGGAGAAGGCGCAGGTATGCTCATCTTAGAATCATTAGAATCAGCCCAAAAAAGAGGGGCAACCATCTATGCAGAAATAGTAGGTTATGGTTCTAAAGGCGATGCTTATCATGTTACGGCTCCTGCTCCAGGTGGAGAGGGTGCCGCACGTGCAATGAATCAAGCTCTTGCAGATGCCGAAGTAGATCCTTCTGAGATAACTTATTTAAATGCACACGGGACAAGTACAGGACTAAACGATAAGTTTGAGACAATGGCTGCCAAGACTGTATTTGGAGAGCATGCAAAAAAACTTGCAATTAGTTCAACGAAGTCAATGACGGGACACTTACTTGGGGCAGCTGGAGGAGTAGAAGCAATTTTCTCTATAAAAGCAATTCAAGATGGGATTATTCCTGCGACTACAAACTATGAGACACCAGATGAAGAATGTGATCTCGACTATGTTCCAAATGAAGCCAGAAAGCAAGACGTTTCCATGGTTATGAGTAATTCACTAGGATTTGGTGGACATAATGTAGCATTAGTATTCAAACGATTTGAGCAATAGTAATTTAATATAATATAACCTGTCCTAAGTGGACAGGTTTTTTTGTGCAAAATAATATACAAGTATTCAAAGAAAATTTGTTTTGTAAAGGTACTATCGTAATAAAGACACTTTTTTCTAGGATACATAGTATGTAAGCAGGTATTCAGTTTACATTTAACTAGTTAGAGAAAAGGAAGGTTGAAAAGATGATTAAACTAATTGATTCGTCGATAAGTGGAATGAAATACTATATAGAGAACATTCCATTTAAAGAAGCTTTTGCAAAAATCATTCCCTATAATCCCAATTTAAGTACAGAAGAATGGTTTAATTTTCTCTTGGATCAAGGGATGAATCCGTTAACGGAAGATACAAAACTCGAATGGCTCCAATGGCGAAGGAAATTAAATAATCCTCAAATAAAAAATATCCTTGAAGATCTTCAAAAAGATTTTTCAGGACCAAATGTGGATATTATTCTATTCCCGTTAAATAAAGAACATTCGACAATGAATGACTTAGGTGGTAAAAATGGGTGCTCTTTCCCAAAATTTATTTTACTATTTTGGCATGAATCTGTGACTAACAATCAACTACATTCCTTGTTAATTCATGAATATCATCACGTAGCAAGAATATTTCATCAAAGTCAAGATGAACAAAAAATCACTTTAATTGAGTCAATGATTATGGAGGGATTGGCAGAATGGGAAGTTCATTCCCGCTTAGGGGAGAATTATCAGGCCCCGTGGACGAAGCTTTATGCTGATCATGTTTTAGAGAAATGGTGGTATGACGTTTATCTTGAACATCTCTCTATACGGGGTCGTATTCATCACCAATTATTGTTATTTGGAGGGCGTGACGGGATCCCTCGCTGGTTAGGATATCAGTTAGGTTACTACATTGTTAATAAATATTTTAAGCATAATCAACATGGAAGTGCTTATTCTAGATTATTAATTTCTCCAAGTGAGTTTTTAACTGTTATGAGCGAGTCTGGTAAAGCTAGTAAAAAGAAATAATACGAAAAAGCAAGTCTTATTACTGTTCGGCGAATCATAGTATAGACTATCGTAATGACTGACCGTATGAAAAAAGGTGGGAGGGATGTACATTGCGTATCTTTTTCCTTTTTTTTGGATTTGTACTAGCTTTGACAGGTGGTATCACTCTTGTTGCTTATTTAAATTTGTTAACGGTAGGATACAGTGTAATAGAATATTTATTATTTGTAGCTAAAAGAGTAGAAACATACCTTTTTATTATTGGGATCTTAATGATTTGGTTGAGTGGTATATTAATTAAAAGACGTAAAAAAAAGAATCAATTTACGAAGAAATAATAAAGTGTGGAATATAATGGATGATTTCTGCGAATACTGTTTGCAAGGAAATAGTTAGGAGGAACGTCCATGATCCATATGAGAGATGTTTGGGTAAATTGGTTTGAAGGGGAAGAGAATAGTTATAATGTTAGTGAATTTTTTGAATGGAAAAAGCATGATCGGATCGAGCTTATAGACCAAATCGTAGTTGTAAAGGTACATTCAAATCTAATAGAGTATATCGAAAATACGTTACAGGAGCTCCCAGAGGGGTTGTTATCTGATGTGTATAAACAAAGTTACCTTCGCCAGAAAAGTGAACGTAAACCTACGGAGTATTGTTTCATTGCAACAGATGGATCAAGAGCAATTATTGTAGATACGATAGGCTATCACACACCAATTAGAAAAAGCAGAATGGTTCCAAGACAAGAAGAGCAATTAAGATTGCTTGTTGAAGACTTACCTTTTCAAGACTATTATATGGATTATCTAGACTGTGAAAAAGAATATCATTTGCTATCGCCAGAACCTCAGCTTATGAACGGATTAGTAAGACGAGAAAAACAATTAAAGCAATTATTATTCATGGCGTTAGATCAGCTTTATGAAGAGGCTGAACTTGCTGAATTAAGATATTGGTACACGGAGTGGATCCCCGCAAAATATGCTGATATACAGCTTATGGGTTTTGACGATGTGTGGACATCCCTATTCAATGATGTAAAAAGTGGTTGGTCGCCTCGGCACGAAGAATTTTGTCACGCTCTTATAAAAGGACAACCTTTCTTTGAGAAGCTATGGGCACTTCAGAATGAAGAAGAAACAACCAAAAAAATGAAAAACAAAAGTATATAAGCAAAACGGAATGTAGCACCTATGTGGAGGCACTTATGAATTTGAATAAGTGCCTCTGCTAATGGTGCTTTTTTAAAACAATTAGCTTGGTCTTTTAAAGATAGTTGTTTTACTTCTAAACAGACGAATCCGCTCAACGCAGACAACGTTACCGTTATTCTGTAAGACGTTTTTATTACTACCGGTTTCTTCCTAGTCCCATTGCTTTTTCAGCTTTTTTAAGCATTTTAAATGCAGATTTATTTGCTCTTTCTGCTCCGCGATCCAAGTGGTCATCTAGTTCTGTGGAGTTCAACAACTCTTCATATTTTGTTTGGATCGGTTTTAGAACAGAAACAACTGACTCTGCAACTGCTTCTTTAAATGGGCCGTATCCATTGTTTTTGTGTTCTTCTTCAATTTCCTTTATCGTTTTGCCGGAACATATAGAATAGATTGTTAACAAATTTGAGACACCTGGCTTTTTTTCTTGATCGTATTTAACTTCCTTATCGGAGTCTGTGACAGCACTTTTAATTTTCTTAGTTATTTGCTTCTCATCATCCAACATAGAAATATAACTTTTAGGATTTGGATTTGATTTACTCATTTTTTTCGTCGGATCCGTAAGTGACATAATACGAGCGCCAACTTTAGCGATTTTCACTTCAGGGATTGTAAAAATGTTGTTAAATTTATTATTAAACCTTTCTGCTAAGTTTCGTGTCAGCTCTAAATGTTGTTTTTGGTCTTCTCCAACTGGTACGACATCGGTGTTATAGAGAAGAATATCTGCAGCCATTAATGGTGGATAAGTGAGAAGAGCTGAGGATACAGCTTCTTTACCATCTGATTTATCCTTGAATTGCGTCATTCTTTCTAACTCCCCAATGTAACTTACACATTGCATCATCCAACCCAATTGCGCGTGTGCTGGAACCTCTGATTGAATAAAGAGGGTTGATTTCTCAGGATTTATTCCCACTGCTAAATAAAGGGCCGACAGACTTCGAATATTTTTTCGCAGTTCCAATCGATCTTGAGGCACTGTTATCGCATGTTGATCAACGATACAAAAAAAACAGTTATAATCCTCTTGTAATTCCACGAAATTTTTCATAGCTCCTAGATAATTTCCTAGCGTTAATGTCCCACTTGGTTGAATCCCTGAAAAAATTGTTTTCATCTTTTATCATCCCTTCATGTCTTTTCAAAATTGAATTGTGTCTCATAGAGAACAAAAAAGCCCATTCATCCCTGTGAATAGGGACGAATGGACCGTGGTACCACCCTGTTTATTTCCTTCATATTTCCTGGAAATCTCTCGTTACCCTCGCATCATAAATAAATGTAAGGGGTCTCTAAATAACGTTAGAGGGACCGGACAAACCTACTGAATGTTCAGCTTGTCAGCTCAAAAGGCCATTCCTTTTCACCACATGTTCTGCTCGCACCAACCGCAGACTCTCTGATCATGCTTCAGGAAAAGTACTCTTCTTTATCATAGCTTTTCTTTTTGAATTAACGTTATTATAATCTCTCTTGTTGGAAAAAGCAAACTGTATAGAAGTTTTACTATTTTGTCTATTTAAAATTCAGTTGATTAATTCTTTAAAACAGTGCAGTATTTAATTATCAAAAAACAGATGTCCTCATAGAGAGGACACTCCACTGGAGGAAGGGAACTTTATGAAGTTAATTATAAAATTGGTTGTAGGTATTGTTGTTGGAATTATTATAGGGCTTATAGGAATAGAATGGCTTTCACGTCTGGCAATTACATTTAAGGAAGTTTTTGGAGAATTTATAGGTTTTATGATTCCATTTATTATCTTATTTTTTATAGCCTCCGGCGTATCTAAATTAGGAAATGAGTCTGGTAAGTTAGTTGGATTAACGGTTGGTGTAGCTTACGCTTCTACAGTATTAGCTGGAATAATAGCATTTTTTATATCGATATCAGTCATGCCGTATATTTCGTCTGAGCAAGTAATACCTAACGAAGGAAATGGACTTATCGGGTTCATATCTTTTGAGATTGAGCCATTAATGGGAGTAATGACAGCATTAATTTTTGCCTTTGTATTTGGTATTGGGATGGCAAAACTAAATAGTGAGATACTCATAAAAGCATTCGATGAAGGAAAGTCAATAGTGGAGTTTATCATTGTCAAAGTCATCATTCCATTACTTCCTTTTTACATTGCGGGTATTTTCACAGAACTTGCTTCGGAAGGGACTGTGTTTAGTACGTTGCAAGTATTCGGGATCGTACTGATTGTAGCCATCGTCACTCATTGGATTTGGTTAACTGTGCAATATGTCGTTGCTGGTATTTATAATGGAAAAAACCCTCTATATTTAGTGAAAACGATGTTGCCTGCGTATTTTACTGCACTTGGTACGATGAGTAGCGCAGCCACGATTCCAGTAACTTTGAAACAAGCTAAAGAAAATAAAGTGAGTGAAAATATTGCTGATTTTACTATCCCATTAAGTGCGACGATACATCTTTCAGGAAGTGTTATCACCATTGTAAGTTGTTCCGTTGCAGTAATGTCTGTATTGGATGGGTACAGTATTCCTAGTTTTCTTGAGATGTTGCCTGTTATAGCAATGCTGGGGGTCACGATGATCGCGGCTCCAGGTGTACCAGGTGGTGCAATCATGACTGCCAGTGGAATTCTCATATCAATGCTAGGTTTCAGTGAGGCGGCTATTGGATTGATGATTGCTCTTTATATGGCCCAAGATAGTTTTGGTACAGCTGCGAACGTTACAGGCGATGGTGCAATAGCTTTAATTATTGATAAATTTATGTCAACGCTAAAAAAGTAACAATGAATTAAGATTGCGAGACAGAATAAAAAATAGTTTAATTATACAACTATTGATGAACCGTAAACTTTAAGAAGCTAATGAAAGTTGAAATTTAACCTTTTCATTAGCTTTGCTTGTACTTTGTCCCTTTTTTCTTTCATACATATAGGAGAAAGGAGGGATTTCTCATGTTTCGTCAACGAATTCAATGGTTGGCTTTATGTCTAATGCTGTTTATAGGAGGAGCATTTTATCTTCAATCATCCAACGATTATATACTTGTGGAGAAAGCAATGTCTTCAAAAGAATCTGAGAAGATGCAAGCCGAAAATATGCTGTCTGGGTTTCAACTGCCGACATTGGAGGGTAGCACACTGGAATTTGAGGAGTTATTAGGTGAAAAAACGTTTATATTTTTCTTTGCTTCTTGGTGTCACGTATGTGCAGGACAATGGGAGGAAGTTTTAAAGGTGGAACAGCAAGTTGAAAATGTTAATATTATTGCGATTAATTTAACACAAGAGGAACAAAATACAGAGCAGGTAAAACAATACTTGAATTATAAAGATATAGGAGATGTTCAAGTAGCCTTGGATGAAAAGGGAGAAGCTAGACAAAGATTCGGGGTAATTGGTATTCCAACTAGTTTCCTAATTAATAAAGATGGAGAAATAGAAACGAGATCAGATGGATTTATGTCATCTGAACAATTATTGACTAGAATAAAAACATCTGACAGGTAGACCCTGTCAGATGTTTTTGTTCTGAAGTTTAACTGAGTGTAAAAATGATATAACTTGAAATAAGATATGCGACAACTAATGCAGAGGAAGGGAGATAATAGTTTTTTAATGATACAGCTTTTGATCTAGCGAAAAGCATACCACCGATAATGATAATGTTTAGTCCTAGTAACGCGATAACTGTGAACGTGGTGACAGGATGAACCATTGTAAGAATGGGTTCCTGTCTGTAAAGTATATCTGCGAACACTAATATCATAATATTAAATAAATTGCTACCTAATATATTTCCAACAGCTAGATTATAGTTTGCTAGTTGAATCGCAACAAGAACTGTAACCACTTCAGGGAGAGACGTCGCCCCTGCAATGAGGAAGGTTCCTACAAAGCTTGAACTAATTCCAGTTGATACCGCAATTGCATCTCCGGCAATTGTCAACAAAGAACCGGAAATAAAAATAACGGCAGCTGCAATTACAAAACCAACTTTTGCTTTTTTTAAAGAGATGGCTCCTGTATGATATGCCTCCGTTTCCTCTGACGATGCTGCAGTCTCAGGTACGGCAGAATTTGTATTCGATTTGCCGATAATTTTTAGACCTACAATATAAAAGATAACCATGAGGTACATTTCAATTCCAATGTTCATAAAATGATAGCCAGAGGGAAGCATAACTGAAATAAATATAATTGCGGAGAGACCGAAGCTCATATACGCAGTGGTAATGTTACCTCGATCCACATAGGTTAAGACTTGTTTTTTTCGGTAGTAAAGATCTAAAATTGCGAGAATGAATAAGTTAAATAAGTTACTTCCTAACACATTACTGACGGCAATATCAGGATTATCAACGGCTATAGCGGTAATGCTTGTCGTTAATTCCGGTAATGAAGTAGCGCCTGCTAACAACAGTGTACCTACCATCATACCGCCAAGTGAGGTCCTTTCACCTATAATATCTGCATAAGTGGATAATTTAACAGCGGATAAAACAGTTGCAACAGCTGCAACAATAAATATTATGTACATCATGATAATCGGCTCCTTTTTTTTCATAAAAATAGACCTTTTTATGAAAAGCCCTCTAGAGAAAAGAGATTTTTTCATAAAAAGGTCTTGCGTACTTTGGACATCCAAAGCTTCATGAACCGAGTACATATTGTACCGTAATGACGACTCATGAACCATTATAAATAGTGGTCGCTACTCCCCTTCTTATAAACGGAAGGTTGTGAAGTTATGCTAAAAATGTATCATACCTCCGCAAATGATGCAATATTTTCAGTGAGACTATTTTATAAGATTGGATGTGTATCATTTTTTGATATTTGCATATACTTTACGATTTTATCGTCTAGTTTTTCAAGCATTTTTTTTGCTTTATCTTCGGAGATCTCTCGATAGTGATGGGTACCACCAGGTTCCTCATCTTGTTCATCGGCAATCGCAACAACTTCCTGTAATGGTTTACGTGCTATGTCACGTTGAGGCAGGTAGGAATCAGTGTGAAGTAAGATAGCTAAAGCAATTTCTTTAGCAGCCACAGGATTTTCTCCGAGACGAATCAGAAGCTTATGTGCTCTTTCTGCACCCTTAATGGCATGAATATCATTTTCCTTATATAAATCATAATCCCATTGGCCATTTTTATACCAAGTATAATGACCGATGTCATGCAGAAAAGCAGCTTTTACAGCTAAATCTGGATTAACCCCTCGTTCTGTTGCAAAGCGAAAAGCATGATAGGCGGTTGATATAGCATGTGCTAAACCAGCTCGCTTGACATATTTTTGTGCAATATGATGGTTATATATATTCATTAGGGATACTCGACTCATGTAACATCTCCTCCTTTAAGATTTTCTAGCTTGCCCCTCGACCTATAAAAAAGTATATTGTTATATACTATACGTAAATCACCTTTAATTGTCAAAGGATTCAGCATACTGTTTTGATGAAAAATATAACAATTTGATGGTCGGAATTTATTATAATTATTACTTGCTTAATTCATTTCTTAAGCATTTTTTAGGTGTTATTTATCTTGAATTAAACTAAGGTGAGTTTAAAGTCTTTCTCTTTTATTTAAAGTTTATTAAAAACGTTACTTCTATTTCTAAATAATAATTCTAAAGCCTTCTAAAGTCTTATTTATTTATTTAAATAATACTCTAAATTATCCATTGGTAAATGGTGAATTAACATGTATACTTTATTAAGGGAATCATTTATTTATATGTCATTTACAATCGAATCAAGTCTAGTTTTATATTAAACTAGTCGGGAACGAGGTTAAATGAGATTAGAAATACATATTAGAAAAGGTAGGTTAGGCATTATGGGTAAGAGACATTTAAGTTTTATCACGGCATGCAGCATTGCCACGCTGTTATGGACAAGTCCTTCTCCTGTATTCGGCGCAGGTGAAGAAGAAAACGTACGAGTGGCAAGTTATCATAAGGAGAAACTAACTTTACTCGCGGAAAGAGAATGGCCCGAAAGAATCGCCCGTTACAGATTTGACTCTGGATATACGTTTGAATATCCCGATGCAGTTAGAGGTGTTTTTGTAACTGGTCATTCTGCAGGAGGATCCCGTTTTAATGAACTGCTGGAGCTCCTGGATAAGACTGCTTTAAATGCTATGGTTATTGATATTAAGGACGATAATGGAAATTTAACATATAAACCTGAAGAAGATTCACCTTTCTATGACATTTCTCAAAATATGATTAAAGATACAGAAGAGATGATGAGTACATTAGAGGAAAATGAAGTGTATCCAATTGCACGAATCGTTGTATTCAAAGATACGTTACTTGCTGAATCCCAACCAGAACTTTCTTTCCTTCAGAATGGGGAAGTTTGGAAGAATGGACGAGGCGAAGCATTTGTTAACCCGTTTTTGGAAGAGGTTTGGGAATATAATGTTGACATAGCTATCAAAGCTGCGGAAATGGGCTTTCAAGAAATCCAGTTTGATTATGTGAGATTCCCTGAAGGATTTGAAAAAAGGGATCAAGAGTTGGAATATGGTCGTGGTGATTACACTGACGAAAATTCAGTCAGTAATCGAGTGGATGCTGTTACGGATTTTGTAGCGTATGCAAAAGAAAAACTTGAACCTTATGATGTTGATGTTTCGGTTGATATATTCGGCTATTCAGCAACGATTACTGAAGCACCGGGAATTGGCCAGAACTTTTCGAGAATTTCTGAAAACGTTGATGTTATTTCATCGATGATTTATCCGAGTCACTGGACACCTTATTTCGGTATAGATAAGCCGGATTTACACCCTTATGATTTGGTGGATGAGTACTCTCAAGTAGAAAATGAAGTGCTAGAAGCATTAGATAATCCACCTGTATCAAGACCGTGGTTACAAGATTTCACTGCTTCTTACCTAGGATCCGGAAATTACTTGGAATATGGAAAGCAAGAAGTAGAAGATCAAATTCAAGCACTATATGATAATGGTATTCATGAGTTTTTACTTTGGAATGCTGGCAACCGTTATTCTGAAAATGTTGATTATATGCTCGATCTTGATTTAAGTGACATACAAGAAAACGTAGAAACAACCGAAGAAAGTGAAGAAGTCGAAAGCAACGAAAATAGCAGCAGTGACGCTGAAAATGAAAACTAAAAAATAAAGTGGAAAAGTTCGCTTACTGAGATTACTTTATAAAAGGAAATCGGGGCGAATTTTTTCTTTTTACTATCCTTTTTAACCTTTGTTGATTTAAATGGAAATACTCGAGAAACGAAAAGAGGAAAATCTAGCGGAAAATCAATAGCTACTTCTATAATTTAATTAAAACAACAATTTTTAAGAGATCAGTTTTTTAAAAATATAAATCCTTTATATAGGACAATTAAAGAGCTTTCTTGGTGTTAGAGGCAGAAAGACTACCCTTTTTCATGCATAAGTTGTTACATCAGATGCAGAGAAGCCACAAGTACTCTTATCGTTCTTAAAGCCGGTTTCAATATTAGGTAAAACATATTATAATTAAAATAAGCAAAGAATTTAATTTATCTGGGTTAAATAAAGATTAATGGATACCCTAAACGGTGAGTACCATGAAACATTATGGAGGTAAAGTTAATGAATTGGTATGAGAAACTTAATCAATATTTTCCTATTGAGGAAATGAAATCACAAGATCATATGGAATTATTATTGAAAGAGAAAAAAGAAATATACAAAAAAGATGAAGGTCCAATGCATGTATTAATGTACGTTGATGCAGATGACTTTATCTTCGTTGATTATTTGTTTGTTTCTAAAGATGCACGTGGCCAAGGACTTGGTAAAAAGTTATTAAATAAACTAAAATCGTATGATAAACCGGTTATCCTTGAGGTAGAACCAGTAGATTATGAGGATACGGATACGGAAAAAAGACAACGGTTTTACAGAAGAGAAGGATTTAAACATGCTAAGTCCATAGGTTATACTAGACGGTCTCTTGCTACTGGAAAAGTAAACGAATTGGAAATTCTTTTTTGGTCACCTTCAAATGAGTCTGAGGAGAGTATCTACGACAAAATGTGTCATACGTATGAAACTATTCATACCTATAAACATGAACAACTCTATGGTGAATCAAATGATCATATTGAGAAAGTTCTTTCTTATGAAGAAAAGTCAAACAAAGAACCAACTTCTTAGATTTAGCTTTTGTATTTAAGTAAGCATCATTAAGTCCTGAAGTCGTCTTAGTACACTAGGGAAGGAGAGTTTTACATGGGTAGTAAAGCTAAAAGAAAAGGAAAAAAGAAGTTATTATGGAAAGACCTGTTAAAGCGGAAGTGGGAAGAAGTAAATTCTCCTAAAAAGGGTCCAGTTTCACATTTTAAATGGATCGCATAGTAAAAATTGGGAAAGCCAGCTCGTCTTCAATTATGTGAGCTGGCTTTCCACTGTAGAATATTTATATTCTAATTGATAATATTTATTTTTAATTGAAAATGTGATATACTTAACGTAGAGTTGAATTAAATATTCTTAGTTTTGTTTAGCTAATGTATTATTAACAAAAACTCAGTTAGTTTATTTGCTCAGCAGGTGTATAATCCTTTTAAATGTACACAAAGATAAAAAGTTTAATGATTATCTAAAAAAAGGTTTAAATTAAAATTCGAACGGGAAAACAGAAAACATGTAATTAATTAATCGTATGTTTGCTTTTTCATATCTAGTTTTAACAATAATATATCCAATTAACACTAGTTTTAGTATTATCATTATTTTAATTAAACTATTGCTAGAGAAAATAATAATATATACAATTTGCTCAATTTTGAAAGGAGTGTTTGCTTTATGGTTACATTGTTTACATCTCCAAGTTGCACGTCTTGTCGTAAAGCTAAGTCTTGGTTAGAGGAACATGATATTGCTTTTGTGGAACGGAATTTATTTTCTGATCCATTGTCTGTAGAAGAAGTAAAGCAAGTTATACGTATGACGGAAGACGGTACTGACGAAATTATTTCTACCCGTTCTAAGGTTTTTCAAGAGCTTGATGTGGAATTGGATTCTATGCCGCTTCAAGAGCTCTTTCAATTAATAAGCGATCATCCAGGGTTGTTGAGAAGACCTATTATTCTGGATGAAAAACGTATCCAAGTTGGATACAATGAAGCGGAAATCAGACGTTTCTTACCAAGAAAGGTTCGTACATTCCAACTTCAAGAAGCAACTAGGCAGCTTGTTAACGAGTAATATTAAACCTTCCGTTTAAATACGGAAGGTTTCTTTAATTATTGTCCTTATAGAAGCGAAGCATTCTTTGGCATCTAAGGGAATACAACTTTCCGATTAGGTTTATACTTAATTGGCAATGTTATTTATGTGAAGTGCACTAAAACTCAGAGACAAAACAATAAATGTTCTTATATCTTTGTTTTATTTCTTGAAAAAAATAATGCAATTCCTTGAATTTTGTTGTTTAACGCTGCTATGATTAAACAACTAACTATTAGTGAAGGTACAAACCAAGCTATAGGGAACGATATGGATGATAAAAATGAAATAACGAGGTCTTCATGCAAAAGCATTTTTCCAGCAGTAAAAACTAATACTGCAGCACCTAGGTAAATAACGATTGGGAATTTCGTCATGATGAATAAAATAATTTTACTTCCCCATATAATTATCGGAATGGAAATCATTAGACCTAAAAATACGAGCATTGTGTTTCCTCCTGCGGCACCGGCAACAGCAAGTACGTTATCGAAGCCCATTACGATATCTGCAATGACAATTGTTTTAATGGCATCTCTAAGTTTTGTATGTGAAGGTAGGTCTAATGGATCTTCTTCAATATGGATTAGCCTTAGTGCTATCCAGAGGAGAAATAATCCACCTATTCCCATAAGAAACGGAACTGTGAGAAGATGGACGGCTATAATGGTAAGGCTTCCTCGTGCTACAACTGCTAGGAGAATGCCTGAAATAATTGCCTTATTTCTCAAATGGACTGGAAGGTTTCGACAAGCTAGGGCAACCACGATAGCATTATCGCCACCTAGTACAATGTCAATCCCTATAATAGTTAATAAAGATATCATAAATTCTGAGTCCAAAACTTTAAACCCCCTTGCGTTTCCATGAATTGAAAAATAATTTTACTGGTAATTGAACGAAGAGTCTTTTACAATATATACAAGCCCTTATAGATTAAGAACAGTTTAGGGAGAATACTTTAATTATAAATTTTGAGAAATTCGAGCATATTTATTTCAATTTTGAATTATTTGCTCTAGAATAAGAATAAGTTCATTTGATTCATTTTTATTTATTAAGGGAATAAGTATGATAAGAGACAATGTGATGTATAATTATGATAATTAAGTAAATGTAAGATATAATCTCTCGAAAGGGTGAGAGCACATGGAAATTGAAAGAATTAATGAAACTACAATTAAGTTTTACATTACCTATATTGACATTGAAAGACGAGGATTTGAAAAAGAGGAAATTTGGTACAATCGTGAACGTGGTGAAGAACTCTTTTTTGAGATGATGAATGAAGTAAATGATGAAGATAGCTTTGAATTGAATGGTCCTTTATGGGTTCAAGTACATGCTCTTGAAAAAGGACTTGAGGTAATTGTAACTAGAGGACAAGTAAACGATGGGAACGTCAGACTAGATATACCTGTCGGAGACGATAAGGGGGATGCATCTGTGGATAATAATATCGTTGACATGTTAGATCAACAATTTACTTCTGAAAAAGTGAACAATTTAAACAAAGATCAATCTCTAAGTGTTGTTATTGGTTTCCGCGAATTTGAGGATGTGATTTCTCTTAGTCATCGATTTACGGAACATATTGAAACTAGTTTATATCACTTCGAAAATTCGTACTTTGTCTTTGTAACTTTAGACGAGACTTACTCGGATGAAGCTCAGGATAATATGCTCAGCCGGATGTTGGAATATGGTTATGAATCAGACGTATCTATTCACCGAATTCAGGAATATGGTAAGTCAATTATTAAGATAGAGGCGTTGGATGTATTAAGAGAACAATTTAGTTTGTAATATTAACCAATTATTTTTAAGAGCACTGAAAAGTCACTTTATACTTATCAGTGCTCTTTTTGTTTGGATTTTTTAAGATTGTTAGATGCTTCGGTACAGAGGGCTCTAGGCGCTTCTTTCCGCAGGCAACGACTCTTTAGCACGCCCCTCGGGAAAAGAATGTGTCTCTTCCTCTCTTAGCAGTTCTCTGAAGCAGCATTCGCCGATACAACTCGAACACTACTCCCGGATTATCCACGGAAAGCGAGCGGTAATTCTTCCAAACAACCTTCGATGATAACAAGAGAAGTTTTATGTAATTTAGTTAGAAAGTATTTAGTAGGAAAGATATATACATATACTTGAACATATGTTCTGTTTCTTATATAATCTTAAAAAAGGAGTGATAAAATAACTTGTATACAGCCGACCGAGATGATGGTCAAACAATTTATTTACATGCTAAGAGCTGGAGAAAGAAAGAACTATGTATAATGAAAGAAAAGCATGATTTTTCGTGTCCATCTTGTTTAGAGAAGGTTGTTTTAAAACTAGGAGATCGTCAGGCGTGGCATTTTGCACATTCACCTACCTCTATATGTAACTTTCATCGAACAAATGAATCTTTGGAGCATTTAAATACCAAAAAAGCAATTTTCAGATGGTTGGAGGACCATCAATATAAGCCAAAAGAGGAAATGTATCTGCCGGAATTAAGAAGAAAACCTGATTTATGTGTTGAAATTAATGATCATTTTGTTGTGATAGAGATCCAAAGATCAATGTTGGACATTCAAGTCTTTTTAGATAGGCATTATCAATATATAGATGCCGGATATTATCCAATTTGGATTGGCGTCCAATCAAAACCCGTAACAAATTTATATTCAATACAACCGATGAAACAACTTCAGACACTCCTCATTCGTTTCTCACGTATTCCCCACATTATGTACTATAACCTTTCAGAACAAAAGTTTATCTCTTTAAGCCATTTCATCTATCTGCAACCTAGGAAAACTTTTACCGTTACACGTATCTTCCATGAATTTAGTAAACCTTTTGAAACCTTAATAAACTCTGATAGTGAATTAACACTTACTAACAAACAATTACGATCATATGCCACGATTTTTTACAGAGAGTGGTCAAAGCAAACGAATAAAAATAGATCAAAAATATTTCTGTCAATGACTCCGATTGAAAAAAAGCTTATTCCTTATTTTCAAAAACACCACTTAAACCTTAATTATTTTCCCTCTGTTTGTAACATTCCATTAAAAACTCAATTTTTACTTGAGACACCACCGCATCTATGGCAGACATGGATAGTTTTAAAGTGGATAAATACGACTCCTTTAAATACTAAGGTTTCCTTATCTGAAATCTGCCGTGATTTTTATCAAGAAAAAGCCTCCCTACTTTTTTATTTCCGGCCCACTGTTGAAAATTCTAAAAATTATACTCGAATACTCATTGACGAATATTTTCAATTTTTATGTTTTATTGGAGTATTGACGAAGATTTATCCAGGAATCTATAATGTTAATCACCATGTATCTATTCAAAAAACGATGGACACGCTGATAAACGACGACCGTTATATATTAGAAAAGTTAAAAAATTTTTTCCGATGTGATAAAATTTTTATGCATTGATAGGATATTCCATTCTTTTCAAGAATAGGTATGTATGTTAAGAATAGCGTAAGTACCTGGATCACTGACATTATCATCTTATATGTTAAACTAAGGAAAAGTGTAAAATACTCGTAACAAAGTGAAATTATGGCTGTTTTCATATAAATATCAGCCCAAATTATATTAATATATGGAGGTATGTTGAAAAACATGACAAAAACGACAGGTTTACCTAAGAGAGAAGAGGTTTTAAAGGAAAACACGTGGGATTTAGAGGATATCTTTGCCACGGATGCGGAGTGGGAAAATCAATTTCAAGAGATAAAGGCAATGTTGCCGGAAGTAAGTTCCTATAAGGGAACTCTTGGCGATTCAGGGATGCAATTATTCCATGCGTTGAAGTATCAGGATAAAGTTTCCGAAAAACTTGGTAAGTTATATAGCTATGCTCATATGCGGTATGACCAGGATACAAGAAACTCTTTTTATCAAGGACTTAATGACAGAGCCAGCCAATTGCTCTCTCAAGTAAGTCAAGCTGCTTCCTTTTTAACACCTGAACTTTTATCCATTCCACAAGAAACATTAGATAAGTTCTTAAAAGAGACTCCGGAGCTTGAATTGTATGAGCATTTTTTAGAACGATTAAATCATAAGCGTCCACATGTTTTAACAGAGAAAGAAGAATCATTGTTAGCTCAAGTTGGAGAAGTAACGGATGCACCTTCTACAACTTTTGGGATGCTAAATAATGCAGACATGAAATTTCCAACGATTAAAGATGAAGACGGAAATGATGCAGAAATAACGCATGGCAGGCTTCTCAATTTTCTTCAAAGTGATAACAGACAAGTACGAGAAGATGCTTTTAAAGCAGTCTATGCAACATACGATAATTATAAGAATACGTTTGCAAGTACTCTTAGTGGAAACGTTAAAAAGAATATATTCAACGCGAACATTAGAAAATACGCTTCAGCAAGACAAGCGGCACTTAGTGAAAATCATATCCCAGAAATAGTCTATGATCAATTAGTTTCTACAGTAAATAATAACCTTCATCTTTTACACAGATATGTGGACATCCGTAAAAAGGCTTTAGGAGTGGAGGAACTCCATATGTATGATTTATACACACCTATTGTGAAAGATGTGAAGATGGACGTTTCTTATAAAGAAGCGAAAGAGCTAATGGTAAAAGGTTTAGAAGGACTTGGAGCAGAATATAATTCGATCGTTAAAGAGGGTCTTGAAAACCGTTGGGTAGATGTAGAAGAAAACCTTGGAAAAAGAAGTGGTGCCTATTCTTCGGGTACATTTGGAACAAAGCCGTATGTGTTAATGAATTGGCAGGATAATGTCAATAATCTTTTTACGTTGGCACATGAGTTCGGGCACTCTGTTCACAGTTATTATACAAGAAAACATCAACCATTACCCTACGCTGACTATTCTATTTTTGTTGCTGAAGTAGCTTCAACTACAAATGAAGCATTACTGAATAACTATCTACTTAACAAAGAAGAAGATAAGCAACGTCGACTATACTTACTGAATAATTTCCTGGAAGGGTTCAGGGGAACGGTTTTTAGACAAACAATGTTTGCAGAGTTCGAACAAATTATTCATGAAAAAGCGCAGAATGGTGAGCCATTAACTCCAGATACGTTGAGCGAAGCTTACTATCAGTTAAATAAAAAATACTTTGGTGAAAATATTGTCATTGATGAGCAAATTGGATTAGAATGGGCGAGAATTCCTCACTTTTATATGAACTTTTATGTTTATCAATATGCCACAGGCTATAGCGCTGCTACAGCACTGGCAAACCAAATACTAGAAGAAGGAGAGCCAGCAGTTGAAAGGTTTACGGACTTTTTGAAGGCAGGCAACTCCGACTATCCGATTGAAGTTCTTAAGAGGGCTGGTGTAGATATGACGTCAGCAGAGCCAATTCAACAAGCGTTAAATGTATTCGAAAAAACATTGGATGAATTGGAGTCATTGCTGTTCGAAAAATAATATTTTAGATCTGTTGAGGTAGTAATGTTACTATCTCAACAGTTTTTAATATTGTTCTTTATCTTCACCTTCATTATAGCAATAACTTTACTTATTAGTAGATGGACTCCTTTAAAACCCACGGAATCTATGTCGATTAGTGAATTGATGAATAGTAAATAGAATAGATATAAATAAACAAGGAGCAGAAATCCAAATAGGGAATAATTGTAGTAACCCAATGAATGTAAAATAGAAACTAACTAAAATAAATGCAATTCCTGCCCAAGTCAATTTCATTTGAAAACCTCCCTTGAAAAACTGCAGTAAAGTTTAAACTCTTAATAAAATACATATGCAAGTTTAGGACAAGAATTAACCTAATAATGGATACGAAACATAAAAAAGCCCGAGAGTTTCCTCGCGGGCAAGTATTCATCTATATGTTAGCCGATAAATTTCCATAATGAGCCGTGCTTTGTTTGAATTTCTTCGACTTGTTGTTGTAGTTGCAGTTTTTTCATTTCTTTATGAACTATTTCCATCGACATATCGAAAACAACTGATATTTCTTTTGACGCAACGAGAGAATAAAATGAAATAAATTGCTTTAAGGATAAGGGAGGGCATTTTTCCGGTTTTTTGCCGATCATATCTGCAATAATATCCACATAGATCTGATAATTATATAACCCTTGCACCTTTAATCCTGGTTCATCTATATCATCATTAAAGAACACCATTGTGGGTAAGGTTTCTACGTCCATTTCTTTGGTAGTCCTTACGTCAGAATTTAATGCTTTTTTAGCTGCTTCAGAATGAAGGTCATTGGCAAATTCATTAACATCTAGTCCTTTTACATTCTTAGCACAGGATATAAGCACTTCTTCTTCGGCAATATTCTGTTTGTGTAAAAATAAAGCCTCTCTGACGCGTCTCAAGAATTTAGAGCCAATGGCTATTCCCTGTAATTCAGCTGCTTTAATTGCAAGAATTGCTGAATAAGGAGTAGTCAGACGATTTTCATACCACACATCCCCATCACATGGCATTCCCGTGCGACAGGCGGTTTCGTGATAGGATTTTGCCATTTCTTGAACGCGGGCATTGTATTTAGAACCAACTGGAGTGTTGAAAGATCGCATTTCATTACCCAGTAGAGTTTTAATCGTGAAGTAGTTAGAGTATTCCATCTGAAGTTTCTTAATCACAGGCTCTAACGACCAGCATTCTGGGCATAAAGGATCGATAAACACGTATATTTCCACAGGTTTTTTTTTATTATTAGTGGTGTAAAAGGATTCTGGGTCGGTAGGACAACAAATACCCAAATCATCATAACAATAAAATGTCCCTTGGTCTGAAGTCATGTTTTATTCCTCCTTTGAGCGGTATCTGTGGTGTGATTGTCAGGATTTTCGCTATTAATCATATGTTTTGCTGTGTAGGATAGCCTCTCAAACATAGCGTTTCGCAAAGGTTCCTCGATATTTGTATCAACTAGTGCCTGAGCCATACATGAGAGCCATGAATCTGCTCTGGCAGGTGTGATTTCAAATGGCATATGTCTTGCACGCAGCATTGGATGACCATGTTCCTCAGTATACAAAGATGGACCTCCAAAAAACTGGGTTAAAAATTGCTTTTGTTTACGTGCAGTTTCGGTAAAGTCATCAGGAAATATAGGGGTTAAATCAGGATGTTCTGATACTAACTTATAAAACCTGTCTACTAAAGAAATTAATCGATCTTCTCCTAATAATTCGTAAGGAGTTGTTTTATTATATCCAGTCATGTTGTTCCCCTTTTATTTCAGATACTATAATTATTGTAGCAAGGCATCTATACTGTGGCAACAAATATGAACTATAACATGAAAATATGGTAATTTATTGCTTTATTAATGGAAGAGCAGTGTACATAACAATTTATTTGATATATAAATATTATGTGTACAAAAAAAAGTTCAATCCATAAGGATCGAACTTTTACACTTAAACATAGGATTTATTTGTTAATTGTTCATAGCTCCCCATAACCCTGGGAACATAAGCTTGGGTCTCTTTAAAAGGAGGAATTCCTCCGTGCTTGTCCACATTTCCAGGACCAGCATTATAGGCGGCTAATGCAAGAGATACATTACCGTTATATTTATCTAACATCGCTTTAATATATCGTGTGCCTCCGTCAATATTTTGCTCTGGATCATAGCTGTTTTTGACACCTAATCCTTTGGCAGTTTGAGGCATAAGCTGCATAAGTCCCTGAGCACCGGCATGACTAGTTGCTTGGGGTTTAAAACCAGATTCGTGCTTGATAATTGAATAGATGAGTTGCTCATCAACACCATGTTTATCAGCGGCCTTTTTTATTAAAGGGAGGATCTCTTTATCTTGGGAAGATTGGCTAACCATATCGGATGCAGCAATTCCCATAGATGATATTGGCTTATGCTGCAGGAGTTCATTTTGTATATGATTACTTTCCTTCATTTCGAAAGTAGAAAGTTGTTGCTGTAAAATTTGATTGAATACTCCTTCAGTAGAAGAACTGGAAGAACCAGTATTATTTAGTTTATCTAATTGAGTTTTGCCCCAGGATTGAAAGACTTGCCATTGATAATAATTATTCATGAAGTTTGTATCCATGTTTTGCTCCTCTGGTTAGTTTCTTTTTAATTTTTCTTTATAAAAACGTTCGATTTTATTTGGAGGTTCTGTCCAAGTCAAACTCCAAGATTTCAATAGATCTTCGAAAGCTTTACGACCTGCGGTTTCTTCTGTGCACTCAAATTCCATTTCAAAATCTGTGCAATTGAAATAAAAACTTTTATCTAAGACTAATAAGCCTTCAGGAAGGTTGCATTCTGTTCTTTCTGTGGTAAGTTTTCCTAAGTATTGAAGGTTAAGTTTAACAAAAGGAAGTTCTAATAAAGACTCAAGTTGATGAGAAACTTCACCACTAGGAATTGTCCCTTTTTGTTTAAGTATTTTAAATTCGTCTTCATTTAATAATTGGTGTGTTTCAAGTAAACCAATTTTATGTGGCTGTTTAAGTGTTAGGATAAACTTCTTTCCCTTATATCGGACTCTAAGTGCAGATTGTTTAGCTTGTAAGCCCATATTTTTAGTGTCAAAATAGTGGTTGACTTGTTCAAAAATAGGGGAACTATTAGGTGAATAGTATCTAAGTAACTTTGAATAAGTAAGTTCTGAAATAAGGTTTTTAAATTCGATTTCAATTTCTTGGCTCAAATTAACTCACCTTCATATTAAGAATTTATAGATCCTTATTATTATTCCATACCTCCATTGAATTAACAATCACCATTTCAACATGGTAGAGGTATATTGGTAAAGGACAAGAGACTGCTTTTTGACATATTGCAAACTAATAAAAGTAGTAGGATTGTATACATGTACTAAAGCGGTTATGCTTTCCTTATGATACCATATTTAATATGATAAAATGAGAACTAGAAAGATGCAAACAGTATAAATTTACATAAATGAAATATTGGTGGTGACTTACTATGATGGATTGGGATGTCATGCTCACTCCTTATAAACAAGCAGTAGAGGAACTTAAAATTAAACTTAAAGGAATACGTGACGAATATCAATTATCTACAAAGCATACACCAATTGAATTTGTCACTGGAAGAGTAAAACCGATTTCAAGTATTTTAGAAAAAGCAAAACGTAAACATATTTCTTTGAATGAATTGGAAGAAGAGATGCAAGATTTGGCTGGGGTTCGAATTATGTGTCAGTTTGTTGGTGACATTGATACTGTCGTTAAACTGATCACATCACGGACAGATTTTGAAATTGAAGAAGAAAGAGACTACATTAAACACGAGAAACGTAGTGGCTATCGTTCTTTTCATATGATTCTTCGCTACCCTGTTCAGACAATTGAAGGGGAGAAAAGAATCTTAGTCGAACTACAAATCCGGACGTTAGCAATGAATTTTTGGGCGACAATTGAACATTCATTACAATATAAATATTCCGGGAAAATTCCACAGGAAATAGAAGATCGACTTCAAAGGGCTGCTGAGGCTGCCTTCCAATTGGATGAGGAGATGTCCAAAATTCGGGGTGAGGTGCAAGAAGCGGAACAAATTATGTCAAAGCAAAGAGATTCACTTAGAAAAAGACCATAATTTTTGAAGGGAGATCATAATATGAAGTTTAATGTTCGTTCCAGAGGAGATAATAATTCCAATATTCTTACACAAAAAATTAAAAATTACCTTCAGGAATTTGAATTAGAAATGGATAAATCTGAGCCAGATATTGTTATCTCTGTTGGTGGAGATGGCACGCTTCTAGAAGCATTTCATGAATACAATAACAGACTTTCGGAAACTGCCTTTGTCGGTGTTCATACGGGCCATTTAGGTTTTTATGCAGACTGGAAACCAGAGGAGGTCGAAAAATTAGTCATTCATATAGCGAAGACTCCCTATAAGATCGTTGAATATCCTATTTTAGAAGTGATTGTGCGACATCACGGTGATCAAGAGCCTGAACGGTTTATGGCTTTAAATGAGTGTACTGTTAAAAGTATGGTCGGTTCACTGGTCATGGATATTGAGATTAAAGGGGACTTATTTGAAACATTCCGTGGGGACGGACTTTGTATATCTACTCCTTCTGGGAGTACTGCCTACAATAAAGCGTTGGGAGGTGCGATTTTGCATCCATCGCTATCATGTCTTCAATTAGCTGAAATGGCTTCTATTAACAATCGTGTCTACAGAACAGTAGGTTCTCCACTTGTTCTGCCGCAGCACCATACGTGCATATTAAAGCCAAAAAGTGATGTTGACTTTCAAGTAACCATCGATCATCGCACACTTGTTCAAAAAAAGGTGAAGTCTATCCAGTGCCGTGTCGCGGAAGAAACAGTTCGTTTTGCGAGGTTTCGTCCTTTTCCTTTCTGGAAACGAGTGAAAGAATCATTTATAGCAGAATGAAAAGTTGCTTAAAATGAAACTATCATGGAAGATTGCTGAGGAATTAGAAGGTATGACACTGAAAGAATTTCTTCGGAATAGTCAAGGGATTTCGAGAAAAATGCTCGCTGATGTTAAATTTAGTGGTGGACAAATAGTAGTAAATAATAAAATCGAAACGGTACGGTATGTGTTAAAAGCAGAGGATAATGTTCTCATCATTCTTCCCGCTGAACAAGTGAGTAAGAACATAGTACCTGTGAAGATCCCTTTGTCGATTATTTTTGAAGACGACCACATTATGATTGTTGATAAACCAGCCTCACTCGTTACAATTCCTACTAGGGATAATACGGAGCCTTCACTTGCTGGTGCTGTGCTTCATTATTATCAAGAAATTGGCTGGAAATCTACCTTTCATCCTCTAAACAGGCTGGATCGTGATACATCTGGATTATTACTCATAGCAAAACATCGGTTGGCACAAGGGTTATTTCGTAAACAAAAAGAAACACCTGTCAGCCGAACTTATTTAGCTATCGTTAATAAATCCATGCGATGGCGTTTCGGTACAATTATTGCGCCTATTGCAAGGAAAGAATCAAGTATTATTGAACGAGAAGTTAATGAGAAAGGAAAATATGCGCGGACTCACTATGAATGCTTAGCAACTGACAAAGACTCGACACTTGTGAAAGTTAAATTGGATACGGGCAGGACTCACCAAATTCGGGTACATATGGCTTGGCTTGGTCATCCACTTGAAGGGGATACATTATATGGAGGGACAAAAGAAAAAATGTCCCGACACGCACTACATTCCTCTGAACTATCATTTAAGCACCCGGTCACTCAGGAAAAGATGATTTTTAAAGCTAAACTTCCTTTAGACTTTCCTATATTTTGAATGTGAAAGGTTTCATTTAATTATATAAATGAAACCTTTCACTTGCGTATGGTTGATGAGAATCAACGGAAACGATCGTTAATTCGGGCCATCGAAAGGCTGTTAGCGACCCTCCAAATACACACCCTGTATCAATATTAAAAGTTTTACCGACTTTTCTAGCAGTTTTAACGGGAGTGTGGCCATAAATAATATGTGAATTGCTCGGATAGTTTGATGCCCAGTCTCTTCGAACGGGTCTCCCATCAGGAAGCGTCTCTCCTGTTATATCACCATATAATACAAATGTTTTTACGCGTTTATTCTTTTCGCCGATCATATCAGGGCGAATACCAGCATGGGCTACAACTAAGCTGCCTTGATCAAGAACTAAATATAAAGGCGACTGTTCATATACTTTTTTAAATTGATTGGAAATAGCTTTTCTGTTTTTTAATGGTAACTGCTCTAGTTCAGTAACGGTTGTTTCTAAACCATTTTTAAGTTGAACATTTCTGCCTTGGAAATACCGATACAATTTGTCACAATGGTTTCCAGGGCAATATAAAGCGTGGCCAGCTAAAATCCAGTTACACACTTGAGTTAAAACTTTAACGGAAGCAGGACCTCGGTCAGTTAAATCACCTAAAAACACAGGAATTCTAGAATCCGGGTGAGCGATGGATTTTTCTGAAACAGAATAACCAAGCTCTTGAAGAAGCTCTTCCATTTCTTTGAAACACCCGTGTATGTCACCAATTACATCATATTTTTCCATTAGTACCTCCCAGCAGACTTTTATAGATCTATAATCTCAAATTATTAGTTGAAAAACAAATTTCAACGGATCTGTAAACTGCTCGAGGAGCCTCGCGGATCATCCACGGAAAGCGAGCGGCCATTCTTCTAAACAGCCTTTCGTGATAATAAAGTTACAAATTAATCTTAAAAGACTTAGGTTTTTCAAAGACTGCAATGCAGTTTTTCTTACAGGTTATTGATTATTAACCTAATGTGACATTGACTAGGACAGGGATTGCGAGTAAAATTATGACCAAGTACTAATAACTAGTATATGCCCTGAGGAGGAAAAAGAATGAAAATTGATTTAAGTCAACGAACCTATATAGTTATGGGAGTAGCCAATAAAAGAAGTATTGCATGGGGGATTGCCCAATCTTTAGCAAAAGCAGGAGCAAAACTGGTGTTTACATACGCAGGTGAACGACTTGAGAAAAATGTTCGCGATTTGGCTAATACAATAGATAACGGACATGATCATCTCGTATTACCTTGTGATATTACAAGTGATGAAGAGATTGAAAAGACATTTACTGATATTAAAGGTAAGATTGGTACGATTCATGGTATCGCTCACTGTATAGCCTTTGCGAATAAAGAGGAACTTGATGGAGAATATTTAAATACGACAAGAGAAGGATTTTTGTTGTCCCAAAACATAAGTGCCTATTCTTTGACAGCCGTAACGAAAGCAGCTCGACCGTTAATGGTTGAAGGCGGAAGTATTGTTACCCTCACTTATTTAGGTGGAGAACGTGTCGTGAAGAACTACAATGTAATGGGTGTTGCAAAGGCAAGCCTCGATGCAAGTGTAAAATATTTAGCAAATGATCTCGGAAAGGAAAATATTAGAGTGAATTCTATTTCAGCAGGACCTATTCGTACACTGTCAGCAAAAGGTATTGGCGGATTTAATGAAGTATTAAAAGAAATAGAAGCGAAGTCCCCTCTAAAACGGACGGTGACGACAGAAGAAGTCGGTGATACTGCGTTATTCTTAATGAGCGACTTGTCTAAAGGAATAACAGGAGAGATGCTGCATGTAGATAGCGGCTATCATGTAACAGGTCTTATGTAAGAATGTTAGTAAATTCTGAAGTACAGAAAGTCCCCACGAATTGTTTTTACAATTCGTGGGGACTTTTTTTGAGCCCATAATTTATAAAATGTTAAGTTTAGAGATTGCTGTATCCTTTCGGACAGAGTGGGGGGATCCGCCCTAGTTTATCCAAAGTGAGATGGAGAGATCATTTTGAATGGATTCAGTTGACGGAAGCTGATACTGTTCATAACCATTTCATCTATTTCTTTCAATGTAGGTATTTTATGAAATCCTTTCTCAGTCTGAACATATTGTAAAGAGTAAGAGAAAGGAGTAATAAATCATGGAGATATCTTGGCTTCATTTAGTTTTATTAGGGTTAGCGGTTTTCCGGATAACTCATTTAGTTATTTATGACAAAATCACAGAAAGGTTTCGTGGGAAATTTCTTGAAGAAAAAGAAGTAGTAAATGAAGAAAGTGGCGAATTGGAATGGCTTATCTTAGCAAAAGGGAGAGGAGTTCAAAAATTTCTTGGTCAGTTATTTATATGCCATTGGTGTTTATCCATATGGGTCTCTTTTGTTTTCACTGGGATGTATTGGATCTTTCCGGAGATAACGATTATTTTAGCATTTACCTTGTCTATAGCTGCTATTGCAGCAGTGATAGATGAAATTTATGTTACTTATTTTTAATTTATTTTTATAAATTAGAAAAATGCAACGTGAATTTTCGCCATTCCGAGTAGCACCTTTGAAATACGTGTAGGTGTACTCGGGAAAAAAGGGGAGGACCCTTGATATGTGTGGCGTAAGGAGAGCTATCAACTTACCTCTTAAAAGAGGACCTTTTCATGAAACATTAACAAGAGGTGCTTTTAGGTTATTTGTAATAGAATGAGATGGATGTGTCGGATTTGATTCCATGAGGTATTTGAACTGCATAGAAAAATGCGTCAACGACGTAACGGGAATGATCTTCTTGTGGAGAGAAAGTAAAGTCAAATTGTTGAAAGCTTGCAGTCTCCCCAGGTTCAATTTTCTTTACGTGCATCGGTTTGAGCCAATGTTCGCCTTTATCTGCTACAACATCCTTCCAATTTTCTTGAATATACTGCCACTTTTCAAGAGGCGCAAGCATATTTGAAAAACTAGTATCATCTTTTTTATAATCTATTTTCCCTCCTAATTGTACGTTAGTGGAGGGAGAGACCTTAAAACAAATAAATGGATCTACTAGAGTCACCGTACCAGTGTTTTTAAAGTGATAATGCCCAATGGCGTGAATAGTAGGATCGCTTTCTTTTGCGTCCTTGGGAAGAAAAAGCGTATAGGATAAAAAGGCATGGGCACTTATCTCAGATCCTTGTGGTTTCTTTGCCTGTTCCTCTTCTATTTTTAAATCTTCTTCTAACTTTTCTTTGTCCAGACGCCGTTCTAGCTTTTTTATACGACTTTTATACTTTTGCATTTCAGAACGGTAATAGAGAAGATGCTGTTTTAACTGAATGGATGTAAACCTAGTATTATTTATAGTGAAAAGAGGATCTTCTTCCATGATATAAACTTCCCTCCTAGTTTTAATAATTAATGATACGTATGCAACTAGATTGGAAAGAAGAAGTAAAAAAGAGGATGTTTCATAAGGTTATGGAAGACCTTATGAAACATCCTTGGATAAAAGACGGCTATGCCGTTTTTCTTATTTAGACTCTGCTGGGAATATTTGAGGACATTGCTTTGGAAATGGAATTTCATCACATACGTGATCAACCGGTAAAACAATATCATTTCTAGGTCGGCATATTTTTCCTTCAACTTCCATGATGACATCTGCTGATACTTGAACGGATTGACAAATCAAAAGAGAGAGAGATAATTCAAAGTCACCATTATCATTATCTACACATAGTAATGCGCCGCTTCCTCCGGCATCATATACTTCACAAGAGATTTCCGTCGATTCAGGAGCGCATAAAATAAAGCGTTCGAAGAAGCAGACGTTCACAGGACTAGAAGTAAGAGTTCGTTCTTTCCCTTTGTGTTCTCCTGCAAGGACTACTTGAAATGTTCCTTGCTTCTTAATGCGTACTTCTTGAAGTTCCAATTCTAATTCGGGAAGATATACATCTTGTCTAGAACCTACTTGATCACACTCAATATCAACATTCTTAATATCTACCTCCACATCATCGGGATCATCAAAGAACTCGCACGGATTAATTTCTGATTTTCTGCCATCGAAAAAGTTAATATCATCTTGATCAAAGTCAAAAGTCTTTTCGATTCTACGCGTAACCCAGTCAAACAATTTATCTGCTCTAATACATAGAGGCGCAAATTTTTCCATATGGAGAAACATCCTTTCTTTCTTAGTATTTATTCAAGTGACTACTTCAGTTTATGAATTAGGCGTAAATTTGTGCAGGAATAGGGCGCAATCTTCTTATAGGAAAGTTATGAGACAAATGAACATATACATATGAACGAGAATAGGATCAATACCTAGGAGGGATTTATATGGATAAAAGTAATGCCGGTCAATCAGATAAAGTTCAACTGCAGCAACAAATAATATATTTCAAGTCGGAGCTAGTAAAGTATATGAAGAAAGTCGAGAAACTCGAAAACAATTACCAAGTGAATATGATGAAAGCGTTAGAGGAGAAATACGATAATGCCCTGGCAAAGAATGAGACGTTAGAAAAAAGCAATCGTGCTTTGTTTCAAGAGAAGCAAACGTGCAGAAAACAATTAACTGAAAAAGATAAACTTTTAGAAAAAATGAAAGAACACCTGCATAGCACTCAATCGGAATTAAATCGATTGAAAGAAGAAATGAATAGCTCAGAGAAAAGAGATCCTAAAGGTGACGAAGAAGAAAATCAAGTTGCAAAAACAGAAATAGCTACAGAAGATAACGAAGAATCTGAGGTCGTTCCTTTGGCAAAAAAGTACGATCAATTTTTTCAATCCTATCAAGCATCTTTTCGAGAAGAAGAAAGCAAAAATTCAGCAAAGAAGAAGAACTAAAACCGAGTACTTCACTCATTATCTCGTTCCATCATAACTTAGAGATAAAGGAGTGAGTGAAGGAAATGGTTAGAACAATAATTAGCAGAACGAAAACAACATCAAGTAAGAAGAAAGATAACGGGAAGCTTAGAACGCGGCCTTTAAAGGTAAAGAAAAAAAAGCCATCTTGTGGCTGTGGAAAGAAATTAAAAAGAGATTAATAAATAGGATTATAAATAAGGATGAGGGGTATAGGTTAATATAGAAAGAGGTGATCTCAATGGGTTATATTCCTCCATTAAGAGATGAACAGACAATGATTTACGGCAGTCGGCAGTCTTACCCCTCACCTTTAATAAAGGGACCAGACCCTGCGGAGCGGGTGGAATTTTTTGAAGCCCTGAAGCAACACTCGAAGCAAGGGAAATATTTTGAACGAAATGAATCTAAAGAGAGATTACTTATGATTGCCAAACAGCATGAAAATAAGTTTGTTGGTAAAGGTGAAATGTTTGATCAGTCGATATAACTAAAGACTATTTTTAGCAAGGGCATGGAAAAAGTTGAGTTTCACTTTTTCCATGCCCTTTTGACATCACGCTATCGTTTCATATCAATCATAAAGCGGTAACGATCAGCTCGATAGACGGATTTAACAAATTCTAGTGGTGTACCGTCATCTAAATAAGTTGTTCGTTGAATGAGGAGAACGGGATCTCCGGTTTTCATATGCAATAACTTTTTTTCCTCGGAGTTTATAATGGAAGACTCAATTAATTGTGTTGCATGATCAATGTTTAGGTTCAGCGTTGATTCAAAGTATTCATACAGTGATGTGTGTGCGATCTCTTCAGTTATTCCTTCAATTCTGTGTTTCGAGACAAATGTTGTTTCAAGTGCAATTGGGAAGTTATCCGCTAATCGAATGCGCTCAATTTTATACACGGATTCACTGTTTTTAATATCTAAAGCATGTGCGACCTCTTCTGATGCAGGAAGTATAGAGAATTCGACGAGCTCATTACTTGGTACCATTCCTCTTCGTTTCATATCTTCTGTAAAACTCGTTAAACCGGGAAGAATCTGTTCGAATTTTTTCTGGGATACGAATGTTCCGGTACCTTTTTTACGATATACATATCCATTGCTAACCAGGTTTGAAATAGCCTGTCGGACCGTCATTCTGCTTATTTTAAAAGTTTCTGCATATTCACGTTCTGATGGAAGGAGATCACCTGATTTAAGGGATCCTTCCTCTATTTCTGTTTTTATTCTTTCTTCCAGTTGATGATAAATTGGTATGGGGGAGCTTTTATTTATCATGGTAAACACTCCTGACATGTATTGTAATATAGACCACTATTCCAGCATGAGTGTATCATAAATTGCTTTTGAAAAACTAGATAACGCCTCTATATAGATGATTACTGGTGCTGGTTGCCTCCATGTTTATTTAAAATTACTATCGAAACAAACAGCAAATGATTGTAGGATTTTAGGAAGACGTTATAATAGGTAGTAATGACAATAAAAACATATGGAGGATATGAAACCAATGGATAAAATGGATAAAAAGGAAATAGAAGACCAAATTATACAAAACTATCGGAAAGAAGAACAAATGATGATACTTGTGTTTGCTCAGTGGTGCGTAAACCATGATCTGGAGCCGATGGATTTATATACAAAAGCTTATCCTGAACAAGTAAACAATCCGTCTCTTCAGCAAGGTATTGATTTAACTGTCTCGAAGGAGGAGGCTGGGGAAATACACGACGATACGTTATTAGGAGTTCTTGAAATGTTTGGTAATGACGATTTAGCATTTGTGGTTACCGAAGAGATTGAAAAAAGAAAGAAAATATAAGGTAGCAAAAAAATATCAGTTTTAAAACCGGTACTAATTTGTTCATTCTCGCATTCATAAAATTTTAGGTCGTTTAACGTTGGAGGATATCCGTTGAGAGAATTCCAGAATTTCCAGAAAAAATTGTTTTTTAATTATATAATTGGATCTATCATAGCAGTGTTCGGTGTAGGAAGTGTTTTTATATTCCATACCTTGGATTTATCATCTCTCGAGATTAGATATTTACTTTTTATAATGGCAGTTTCGGGAATTATTATGATTGTTGGGGAGTTTGCCCTTTATCGAAAGCATATTAAGCCATTAAGGGAATTTTTCAAATTAGAAAACCCTCAAAAGAAAGATTTTGATCATGCATACGTTACGACACATCGGTTTCCAATGCTAACTGTGAAAAGAATTTTAGGGCCGCATTTGTTAGGTCTATCCATTCCGGCTTCAGTGATGACCTATTTATTCATATATACTGATCTGATTAATTTAGATTATTATTATATAGGTTTAGCTTGGGCTGGAGCTATTCTTATTGCAGTTATGCACGCTCTCATTGAGTTTTTCCTTACATATAATATGTGTCAGAAGATGGCTCAAAAGATTGAAGGTTTGGCAAGACGTACAATTGGAGAATCGCTGACAATTGAAGGGAAGTACTTCTTAAGTATTCGCAGAAAACTTTTGGTTAGTACGTTATTTACAGCAACTTTTCCCGTTTCTTTATTTATTTTAGCTTCACAAATCAGAGCAGTAGAAAATTATTCCGCACAAAGCGAAAATTATTGGAGTTGGGCGTCTTTAATCGTAGTCATCATTTTGGGGGTGTCTATATGTGGGGCTGTCTTACTTTATTCAAGCATCCAAGAGCCAATTCAGTCACTGCGAAGTAGTTTTGATTTAGCAAGAGATGGACATTTCGAGGAAATGGAGAACTCATACTCCGATGAATTCGCCAGTCTTATTACAGGATATAATCATATGATTCGAGGTATACAGGAAAGAGATGATCGAAATGATCAGTTATTATCGAGTTTCTTTTCAGTGATAGCGGCTACTCTGGATGCCAGGGATCCTTATACTGCAGGTCACTCTACGAGGGTAGCTGACTATGCTGTTAAAATTGCTGAAAAGGCAAGATTCACGTCTAAGCAAACAGACTTATTAAAAAAATCGGCTTTACTTCATGACATTGGAAAAATTGGAATTCGTGACAAAATATTGTTAAAAGAAAGTAGATTGACAGATGCGGAGTTTACCGTGATTAAACAGCATCCTATCATAGGAGCTAATATACTGGAGCAGGTTTTGCTTCCGGAAGAATTAAAACCGATATTACCAGGCGTTAAATATCATCATGAAAGGATGGATGGACTTGGTTATCCGGAAGGTCTTACGGGAGATGAAATACCTCTGTTTGGACGCGTGCTTGCAGTAGCGGATGCCTTTGATGCTATGACATCAGACCGTCCTTATGTGAAAGGAATGCCTTTCTCAAAAGCGCTGGATATCATTGAGTCTGGAAAAGGAACACAATGGGATCCTTATTTTGCTAGTTTATTTCTAGAGATAATGGGGAAAGATAACTAGTAAAGAGCCTTAAAATACACTGTTTAAAACAATATGTATTAAAAGGTTTCTTTTTCTTGGTAGCTATGCTACACTAAGATTAACTTATTGACGTTCGGATATGACTGAAAGAGAAAAGCTTTAAAAAGTGATTTTCCTCTGGAACGAATAAATGAAGAGCTCAAATAGTAATAAAACGTGGGCAACACCCACACAGGAGGAATTTCCATGACAGAAGGAACAGTAAAATGGTTTAACGCAGAAAAAGGTTTCGGTTTTATCGAAGTTGAAGGACAAGACGACGTATTTGTTCACTTTTCCGCTATTCAAGGTGAAGGTTTCAAATCACTTGAAGAAGGTCAAGCAGTAACTTTCGATATCGAAGAAGGACAACGTGGCCCACAAGCTGCTAACGTTCAGAAGTAATAAACTTAATAGATCCCTTTAGGGGTCTATTAAATTCAAAATATAGCACAGTACTCAAAGAAAATTTCTTACAGAAATCTTTCTTTGAGTAAATGATTACTACGGAAATCTTTAATAATTCACTCCAATATATGGAGATTTATATTTGATTTCTTATAACATTATGCTATACTATAATTAGCTAGTTATTGTTCGGTAGTATGACTGTAAGAAGAAATGGCTTTTTATAAAGTGATTTTTCTCTTGAGTGTATATGAGGAACAAAAATAGTAATACAAATTGTGGGAAAACCCCACGCAGGAGGATTTATTCATGGCACAAGGAACAGTTAAATGGTTTAATGCAGAAAAAGGTTTTGGTTTTATCGAAGTTGAAGGACAAGACGACGTTTTTGTTCACTTCTCCGCTATTCAAGGTGAAGGTTTCAAATCACTTGAAGAAGGACAAGCAGTAACTTTCGATATCGAAGAAGGACAACGTGGCCCACAAGCTGCTAACGTTCAAAAGTAATAGCAATGAAAAAACTCCACAATTGTGGAGTTTTTTTATATTATTTTAATCTAGATGAAATTACATATTAAACTGCAATGAATATTTGTTATTTATTTTTGCATGATTAAAGGAGTTATAACAGGGAAACAAATTAAATGATTACGGGGTGGCCTAATTGATCATAGTAGAAAATAGAAAGTTTGCAAATATTTCCTCATTACATATAGTGAAACAGAAAAATATCGATGTGCAGCAACCTTTACTTATTTTTTGGCATGGTTTTACAAGTATGAAAGAAGATAATTTGCAATATGCTTATTTATTAGCCGAAGAAGGATTCCGAGTAATTCTGCCTGATGCAGTTCATCATGGTGAAAGACAAAATGGATTATCCAATAATCAAAGAGAGTTATCTTTTTGGGAGATTGTAATTCAGAGCATTTATGAGTCCGAAAAAATTAAAGTAGATCTTAATAACTACTTTCCATTTGAGAAAAACGATGTTTCAATGGCTGGCATATCCATGGGAGCAATTATAACTCTAGGTGCTTTGACTCAATACGACTGGATTAAGAGAGCGGGTTCATTGATGGGAACCCCGGCATATACTGATTTTGCATTAATGCAAATACAGCATATAAAACAGGCCTCTATGTCTTTACCTATTTCTGAAGAGGAGTTGACAGGAAGGGTAAAACAGTTAAAAGACTTTGACTTATCACTGAAACCTGATCTTATAAAAGATAAGGAACTATTTTTCTGGCATGGTGAAAAGGATAGTGTAGTTCCAATACAAGGAGTTAAATTATTTTTAGAAGAATTTAGTGACTTAAGTCATATTCAAGTTGAAATTGATGCTGATGCCGGTCATAACGTATCTAGAGAAGGAATTTCATCCTTCATTACCTGGATGAAAGGGCAAAAAACACCAGTAAATGAAATGAGTTCATAATTAGCATAGTGGATATAAAAAAGAGCGAAGGCATTTTTTAAATGGCTTCGCTCTTTTTGTTTCGATTCTAAAAAACAGTTTGAAAAAATCGAAGAAACGAAGGCGGTGCCCCCCCAAGACGGGAAAAGCTGCTCAAGTGCCCGCATGTACGAGTTTTACTTAACAAGTGAGGCGCTCTCTCGGTTGTCCCTGCGGATGTCGCTTAAGAGGAAGAGATTCAGTCATTTCGTGTGGAGACTGAATCTTTGCTCGCGGCAAGCTTACGCCAAGATCGAATTCGATATCCAGTAAAACAAAAATCCAGTAGTAGTATATCTCTTTAAAAACAACGTTCAAAAGAATTTATAAAAAAACTGTTGACGTTAATTCTTTAACTGTTATATAATACAATTAATTAATAAATAACTGTATTAAAACAGAAACGGAGATGATGATATGCAAAGGCAAGAACGAGAAAACATGATAAAATTTCTTTCAAGTGTAAGGGTTATTTCCATGGAAAAGCTAATGGTTTTGACGGATGAGGATGTAGAACATCTATATTCTAGGGCCTATAGCACTCACGAAGCATATGAAGAAATTATTTAGTTTACGATCAAAAAAATGCCCACTTAGGGTGTTTTTTTGTTTTAATAGTAAAAAACACAAATAACAGCTTTGTTATGAACTCAGTATAAAAAGACATAAAAAAGTTAAAAATATTAGAAGGGCAAGGAATTTCTCAGTTTGTATCATAGTTTGGAAAGTAAATTTTTGTTTATGTAAGGTGTTATCTTAAGGTAGCTTTGCATGTTGTAGGAGTTGTTTGATATAACCACACCACGAATTATCTATGAAGCGTATTGGTTACGTACATTTGCATGTACCGCAGTGGTTTTAACACATACAGTTAATGCTACTTTGGATCATTACAGTGCATCAATTCTGCAATGGGAAGAGTATGCTCTGATTTTTATTAGGTTTGTCATGTTTTTCGGAACACCTACCTTTGTTTTTCTATCTGAGTTGTTGTTGGCACACGCCTATCCAAATGGAGTTCCAAAAGGTTTTTTTATGAAAAGAATTAACTTTTTACTTTTACCGTTTACGTTTATGGCATTTGTATATGCAGTGATCATTGGTGATACAGTTCTAGAATCATTACTATTATTTTCAAAAAATTTAGCAGGCGGTTATACAGGGTATTTTGTATTAGTGATCCTACAATTTTATGTCTTACATGTCTTGTTACATCGTTTTTTAAGTCGCTGGTCTCCTAAAATCATTCTTCCAGTTGCCTTAATCATAAGCATGATATATTTAGCATTCTTTAATTTCTCTGATGCACCTTCTACTTCATTAGGAGAATACTTTTGGCTAAGAGGATATTGGCTTCCTTTTGTTGGATGGTTATTTTATTTTGCTTTAGGATATTATTGTGGTAAAAATTTCAACAAAGTGAAAAATAAGATACAACAATACCGATTATTAGTTCTCTCGTGTACATTTATTATGCTAGTCATCATAATGGTATCAGTCAGGATGGATTTTTTGGATGTTGTGTCTTCTAAAAGAGTAGATTATCTCTTGTTTACAACCGGTGTTATCTTTACGATAATTATGTTTACCTCTAAAATAAAAAAAACACCCAGAATTATTCTTTTCATTAGCAAATACTCTTTTACAATTTACTTAACTCATAAAGTTTACTTGATTTATTTGCCTGAAATCCCAAATTTACATCCATTTTTGTATTTTATATTTTCAACCGTGGTTGCTTTTGTAGTATCTATCATGGTGGCAAGTATTTTATATAAATATAAATATACGAAGTATTTAATAGGAAAACCGTTGCCTGTTCCTGAAAAAAGTAATTACACATGAAAGGTTGTGTCGGAAGGTCTGTAGAGGCTTCAGACAGAGCCTTTTAAGTAGTTGTTTGAACAAAATCAGAGAAAGAAAGCGGTAATTCTTACAAACAAGTTTTCATAATAATAAGGCATCAAAATATAAAATAATCCTCCTTTGAATTGCTTATTAGTTTAGACATTCAACATAAGTGGAAGAAGAAAACTAATATCATCACATTTATTAGGAGGTATACAATGAATGTTCATCCACTCTATATAAATGGAGAATATACGAAATCATCAACAAATGAAGTCATTGATATAATAAATCCATCGACGGAGGAAGTAATCTCTCGCATTTATGATGGAACGGTAGAAGACGTAGACCAGGCGGTTATGGCAGCTGATCGAGCTCAAAAAAGCTGGGGATTAACCCCGTCCATTGAAAGAGGCAAAATTGTTAGGCTATTGGGAGAGAAATTAGCCAAAAAAAAAGATTTGTTTGTCAATTTATTAATCGAAGAGCAAGGGAAAAGCTTTCAAGATGCAAACGGAGAATTAGATTTAGCAATAGATTATTTTCAATATATGTCCGAATGGGCTCGACGGATTGAAGGCGAGATCTTACCAAGTGACAGAAGCAATGAGAACCTGTTTATTTTCAAGAAACCGATAGGAGTAGTAGGGGGAATTATTCCTTGGAACTTCCCGGTCTTTATACTAGCTAGAAAAGTAGCTACTGCACTTATTGCTGGCTGTACGATTGTCATTAAACCTAGTCAGCAAACACCAAATACGGCTGCAGAATTCACTAAACTTATTGATGAAACGGATTTGCCAAAAGGTGTTTACAACTTTATCACCGGGAAAGGATCGACACTTGGGAATGCATTGGCTTCTCATAAGAAGGTAAGTATGATCACGATGACTGGAAGTGTCCCAGCTGGTGTTAAGGTAATGGAGGCAGCGGCTCAGAATATTACAAAAGTTAATTTAGAATTAGGTGGTAAGGCTCCAGCGATCGTTTCGAAATATGCAAACCTGGATGTGGCTGTTGAAAGTATAAAACAATCAAGACTAACGAATTCTGGCCAGGCTTGTACAAATGCGGAGCGAGTTTATGTTCATGAGGATGTCGCAGAGGAATTTACTAAAAAAATGGTATCAGCTTTGAAAAAGGCAACCTATGGTAATCCTCAGGAAAATAAGAAAGCAGATATAGGACCGCTCATTAGCAAAGAACATATGGAATCGGTTTATCAGATGGTTCTTCGCGCAAAAGAAGATGGTGGTAATATCGAAGTTGGAGGTAAGCCTGCGAATGTTGAAAAAGGCTTTTTCTTTGAACCGACTGTCATAACGAATGTAAATCAAGAGATGGAAATTATTCAAGAGGAAATATTTGGCCCTGTTTTACCAATAATGACTTATAAAGAGTTTGATGATGCAATTGATATGGCAAATGACTCTGATTATGGACTATCCTCATCCATTTATACTGACAATATTCATGAAGCTATGAGAGCTGCGAATGAGTTATCATTCGATGAGACTTTTGTAAACCGGGAAAACTTTGAAGCTGTGCAAGGGTATCATGCTGGTGTTCGTCAATCAGGACTTGGAGGCGCGGATGGAAAACATGGTTTACATGATTTCCTTGTGACTCATACAGTGTACATGGAGTATAACTCGAATAAATAATTGTTAGAAACTATGGCAAAAGATTAGTTATATCTTTTGCCATAGTTTTTATTCAAGAACTATAATAATAACTTAATTCTAATACCCCTTTTTAAAATCGACTAAATTGATAGAAGGTTTACTACTGTTAACATAATCTCGAAGGTTAGGAATAAAAATTTCTTCTATAAGTCGTTGATCGTATACGTTTGTTGAACCTGATGTATGTGGAGTCACAATGACGTTTTCCATTTCCCATAAAGGATTATCGGAGGGAAGAGGTTCGAACTCAAAAACATCTAATCCGGCTCCGGAAATATGTTTTTCTTTTAATGCTAGAATTAAATCCTTCTCAACTATAATATTTCCCCGTCCTATATTAATAATAAATGATGTAGATTTCATCATATCAAATTCCTTTTCACCGATTAATCCGGCGGTAGAATCCGTGAGGGGGAGTGTAATAACTACATAGTCACAGCGAGGAAGAACTTCATGTAAGTCTTTTAAAGTAAACATTTCATCAACGTATTCATGATCTTTCATTGAATTTCTAACTCCTAGTACATGCATACCAAATGCTTTTGAAATCTTTGCGGTTTCGCCACCAATTGCCCCAACACCTAGAATACCAATTGTTTTTCCGTGTAACTCCAGTCCCATATTTTCATGATGCCACTTTTTTGATTGCTGATTTCTAACATAAGTATGTATTTTTCTAGTTAGAGAAAGCAATAAGCCGAAGATTGTTTCTGAAATAGGAAAAGAGTGAACACCATTTGCACTTGTTACTGTGATTCCTTTATCTTTTAAGCTGTCTAACGGTAGGCTGTTCACACCGGCACTCCACGTTTGCAACCACTTTAAGTTTGTATTGCCTTCTAATGTTTCTTGCATGTCCTTTTTCCAACCTGCAATAATTTCTGCATTTTCGAGATCAGGCTTCCAAATCGATGATTTTTTGCCGATAACCAATGTCCAATCTGGTACGACTTCTTGTACTTTTTGAACTAAGTTTTCATTTAAATTTTGAGTAATTACTAACTTTTTCCTAGCCATATCATTAGCCTCCTATTAAAAGGTGTCTCTTTATTTTAGCAGACTTTATAAATCTTGAATCATTTCACTTGAAATATTTTGGATATACGTTATAATTCAGTAAATAAGTAATTACTTAATTAATTAAGTAGAGGTGAGGATTTGGTTAGTAATAATCTCTATAAAGCATTATCAGACGAAAACAGAAGAAAAATGCTGGACATTTTATTAGATGGGGATAAAACAGTTGGAGAAATAGCTGCATATTTTGAGATGAGCAAACCAGGAATATCTCAACATCTCGCTGTACTGAAAAATGCTGATTTGGTATATTCCCAAAAAAAGGGGCAATATGTTTATTATTCATTAAATACGACTGTATTTCAGGAAATGATGAAATGGATCATGCGTTTTCAAATAAAGGAGCGTAAAACATGAGAATTTTTTTAATATGGTTTTTAACGATCATCTCATTTGGCACAGGGGCATATGTTTTTTTTAACGGAGGCAACGGAATGAGTTTTGGATTATTGTGGGTGATTGCTTTTATTCATCCTTTAACGATGCTCCTATTAAATATTCAACTACACGTAATGCCTAAAATGAGGAAAATAAAAGTATACTATTTACGATATAAAAAAGGGTTTGAGAATATTTTTTTAGCTCTAACGTTCGTTCTGTTAATTATTCATATTAATGTCATTTTAAAAGTATTTGGGTATGATATAAACTTACTCCAACTTGTACCCATTTGTGTAGGATTGGTGTTGATTACAACCGCTAACACACTTCCTCGGTTTGTCGTTGAAAAAGGCGATAAGCAGAAGATTTCAGTGTTGTGGTCGAACTACTGGAATTCGGTTATTCGACCAATTTCTGTTCTTTTATTTATTGGTGGGATTGCGATATTTTTGACTGTGTTTTTACCTGATGCAAATATGATATTTGGTTTTTTTGTCGTGTTAAGTGTAGTGATAGCTTGTATGATTTATCAATCATCAAAAATCATCCAGCGCGTAATTAACGGCAACGAAGGATAATACTTTAGCGTTGATTTCTACTCCTGACAGCAATGATACCTCCAAATGCAATAAAGAGAAACGGGATCAATCCAAATGGTCCAATGAATACAGGGATAGCAATTCCGGAAATGATCATAATCCAGCCACCCAGTTTTGGTTTTTGCCTTACTAGAACAGAAGCAACGATGGCGATGGTACTAAATGACATGGCCGCCATGGCCATTCCTGTAGCAAAGGGTTCACCGTAAGCAGCTTCATCTGCCGTGCCGCTAAAAAGTGCATATGAAATGTAGATAAACCCAAGACTACCACCAATGATTCCTAAATATAATGACGTTTTACTGTTCATCTTATCGACTCCTTTACACCGAGTCTTGTTAGTTTTTTCAAGAATCAATATTAATATTCTTTCTGATACTATATAATGTATTTTTTGATTTAATGTCGTATGCGGTGAAAACATGAAGAAGCGAATGGAGCTTGGCCTTTAAACTATATACATTAATATTTACTCGACTTAGCAAATTTATATCATTGATGATAAGATTGTATCCAGACGTTTAATCATTAATTAGGGTAGAATTTAGGAGGAACTGATATGAATAAAAATAATCAAGTTCGTTTTGGTGTAATTGGTACAAACTGGATCACGGAAGCCTTTATTCGTGCTGCGAGTGAGATACCAGAATTTAAACTAACAGCAGTATACTCTCGTACAAAAAAGAAAGGCAAAGAGTTTGCAGAAAAATACAATCAAGTCCAAGTTTTTACAGAAGTGAGCGAAATGGCAAAAAGTTCGGACGTTGATGCTGTGTATATTGCGAGTCCTAATTCTTTTCACTCTGACCAAGGATGTCTTGTGATGGAACAGAGTAAACACGTAATTTGCGAGAAACCTATGGCGTCTAATGTTCATGAGATGAAGAAATTAATCGAGAGCGCCCAGAAGAATAACGTTGTTTTGATGGAAGGCATTAAGTCAACTCACCAGCCAAATTTTCAAATAATTATTGATCATTTACATAAAGTTGGAACCGTTAGACGTTATTTCTCAAGCTATTGTCAGTATTCGTCACGTTATGATGCATACAAAGAGGGCGTTATTCTAAATGCCTTTGACCCTGCATTCTCAAATGGTTCATTAATGGATATTGGGATATATGGCATCTACCCAGCTATCGTTTTGTTTGGAGAACCTAATCAGGTATCTGCAACGGGAGTGATGTTAACTTCCGGGGTAGATGGTCAAGGAAGTCTTCTCTTAAAATACAATGAGTTAGAATGTGTCATTATGCATTCAAAAATTGCAAACTCTTTTATTCCATCTGAGATTCAAGGGGAAAAAGGAAGTATGATTATCAACAATATTCATGACCCAAAAAATATTTTAATTCGATTTAACGACGGTACAGAGGAACAAATTCAAGTACCTCAGGAACAGCTTGCAATGTACTATGAGGCAGCAGAATTTATCCGTTTAATAAAAACTGGAGAATCTGAGTCATCTATTAACTCACATAAGAGTTCTTTAATTACGGCAAAGGTAATGGAAGAAGCAAGAAAGCAAGTGGGGGTGCGATTCCCTGCAGACCATCAGTCGTAAAAAAAGGTTGTGGCATAAGGTCAACCTTGACCTTATGCCACAACCTTTACTTTAAAAGTCTATTTCGCTCGTTCATTTAATTAATCTAAATATTAAAGGGAATTTATAATATTCTCCATCATATGCTTTTATAGCGGCAATAATAGTTAAAATAAACCCAGCAACTCCAACAATGGCAAGCATTAAGATGCCGATTAAAATAAGGACAAACAGCCCACTAATAATAGAATAAACGGTAATAGATATTAAAAAGTTCAGGTATTCTTTTCCGTGATAGTCAATAAATTCAGATTCGTCTTTTTTAAGAATCCAAATAATGACTGGGCCAATAAAAACTGTGAAATAACTAATCAAGTAAATTAACATAGCTAACGTTTTTTCTTCCTTTGAAATCATCCTCTCACCTCCTCTTATAGTTTACTCACCGTAGTCCAGAGATTTTCCTGTTGGACACTTAGTTTATTAAAAAATGTTTTAGCCATATATTATCTTTGCTTTGGTTGGATACTCACCATAAAAGATGACTTCCCGATAGAATAAATAACTAAGCCCACCCAAATGAATGCAAATGAAACAACGTGAACGATCGTAAATGGTTCGTTATAGAAGATAACTCCTAAAATTAGCATAATTGTAGGAGCAATATATTGAAGAAATCCAATGAGTGAGAAAGGGATTTTTTGAGCGCCAATTCCAAATAGCAGCAGTGGAACAGCTGTTGCAATACCAGTACCTATTAATAGATAACCAGTTGACAGATTTTGTAAGTGTAGGATGGAGGATACATCACGATGTATCCAAAACAAAAAACCTAATGCAATAGGAGTAAGTAGTAACGTTTCTAATGTTAAACCAGTCATTGCACCAATTTTTGTTTGTTTTTTAACTAAACCATAGCAACCGAAGCTAACCGCTAACAGAAGAGCAATGTAGGGTACTTCACCGAAAGAAAATGTTAAGATTGCAACACCGGTAAAAGCTAATCCTACAGCAATTTTTTGCCAAAAATGCAGGGTTTCTTTGAAAAAAATAACTCCTAATAAAACGTTAAAAAGTGGATTTATATAATAACCGAGGCTCACTTCAACAATTCTGTCGTTTGCAACCGCCCAGATAAAAATTACCCAGTTGATGCTAATAAAGAGAGCGGCCAATAATATCCCCACTACAATCTTTGGGTTTTCTGCTAGATATCGAAGGTCATAGATTAAAGCTTTGAACTTTTTTGTTACTAATAATAAAATAAGCATAATTAAAAGCGACCATACTATCCGATGCGCTAGTACTTCAAAAGGCGGGACATGATCTACAAACTTCCAATAAATAGGGAGGAATCCCCAAATGAGGTAAGCACCTATGCCAGAAGCAACCCCCATACTAATTTCTTTCTTCTCTTGATGCTCCATGAAGTAAGTGCCTCATTTCATAAATTTTACTCGTTAAGAATTGTTTTCTTCATCATTGACTAATATTACATGTTATTTCCAGTAAAGGATACTGTAAGAATGTTGTTTTTGTAGAAGATGTTAGAATAAAGAGAAAGACTATCACTTAAGCCGAAGAGCAGCACACGGTTTTCTTGCAGGGGACAACCTCAGTAGAGGCTGAAGTGTTGCCGTCGGACAGTTTTCGCCTCTAGATCAGTGTTGAGTGTATCTTTAGAAAGTGTTTGTGAACATGGGTATTGATTAGTTTTCATGAAGATTCTTGTCAAAGCGCAATAAATCTCCGTAAATGATCCTGTCTGAGTAATTAAGCTGCTTTTTAACGTTTTCCTTATAGGGGAGACATAAGCTATTATCTGTTTGTATACCTGTTTTTTTAGAATAGCAATGTTCATTTGTATAAACGACATCGTCAGTTATAAAACTGCCGTCTCTAAGGATTACAAGATCCTCCCGTTCTCTAGAGAAAAGATTATTACCTAATATTGTTTGTTTTTCTTCATCTATTCCAAGTAGGTGTAAAAGTGTAGGCCGGAAGTCAATTTGGCCGGAAACTGTAGAAATAACCTTACCTTCCATTCCAGGAATATGAATAATCAATGGTACTTGTTGAAGCTCTGTTTCTACGAAAGGAGTAATTTCTTTCTCTAAGTATGTTGACATGTCACGGTTATGGTTAGCGGAAATACCATTATGATCACCGTAAATAATTATCATTGAATTTTCGTACAGGTCTTTTTCCTTTAAGTTTTCAAATAATACCTTCAGTGATTCATCCATGTATCTCACTGTCGGGAAGTATTTATTTAAAGTGTTGCTCTTGGAATTATAACGACCAATATACATATCCTCTTCATCCAAATCAAATGGATAATGATTTGTTAACGTAATTAAATTGGCATAAAAAGGTTGGGGCATATGGGAAAGATGTCCAACTGACTGCTCCATAAACTTAATATCTTTTAGACCCCAACCAACACTATTTTCACGATCAATCCTGTAATCGTCTTGTGTATAAAAACGATTGTATCCAAGTTGTCGATACATCAAATTTCTGTTCCAAAAACTTCCGTTATTTCCATGCAGAGACGAAGTGAAATACCCGTGATTATTCATTATTTCTGGCAAAGCGTGATACTTATTACTTGCATGAGAAAAGAAAACAGCACCTCTGGAGAGGGGGAACAAAGAGTTATTCATTAAAAATTCTGCATCAGAAGACTTTCCTTGAGCTGTTTGATGATAGAATTCTTCAAAGTATATACTATCACTTATTAGTTCATTTAAAAATGGTGTGATTTCTTCTCCATTTACTGTATTATTGATTACAAAATTTTGCAATGACTCTGCAGCTATTAAAATAACGTTCTTTCCTTTAGCAATGCCATACGAGTCAAGTTGACTCAAATCGTTCTTTTCACCTATAGAATCGTTAATTCTAGAAAACTCTTCTTCACTGGCTAGTACACGGTGAGCACGAGCGTTCGTATGAAGATAAGCATCATAAAGGTGGTAATTGTAAATTCCAACATTTTTAACAAGAAGTTCCCTGTCAAAGGAACGGGATAACAATTGGGGTCTTTCGATATTTGCTAAACCAAGGTTTACGATCAAGACGATCAAAACAACAGTAAATAGCGGACTTAGTTCCGTAAATTTAAATTTTTTCCAATTATCTGTGAACGTAGTTTTGCCTTTTTGCAAAAGGAAAATAATCAGGATCAGATCAGAAAAATAGACGATGTCGTACCAATGGATAATTGAAAATATACTTGAGCCTAGTTTTGATAAATTTCCTCCTAACATAAATAGTGGGATTGTAATAAAATCAGTGAATACTCTATAATACAAAATGTTTGCGTAAAGAATGCAAGAAACGGTTGCCATGAATAATAGCAAATAAAAATGTTGTTTTATTGGGTTTCGCATTGAAATCAAACATAGGAATACGATTAAAAAACACCAGGGATTTAAGACAAGAATCATCCACTGATTTAGGTTTTGGATAGACGTTTGAAACTCCGTTATACTGACAAGTATTGTTTTCCCCCACAATAATAAAAATACTAAGATAAAAATTTGTTGACCTTTATAAATATCTTTCACTTTAATTTCCCCCATTAGCTCATCCCATGATATTCCTTTAGTTATTTCAGTGCTTGAATGATTGACTGTAGGATCATTAAAATCCAAAGCTAATATATTTTTATTTGCACATGATTATCCCTTTAGCTTTAAGCTTTACTCTTAGCAAATAAGTTTCCTTATCAACACATTACCTTCAACAGTAACGACAAGCGCGGATTTTAAATATTCTCAGCTAGTGTAATGGATGATTTATTAATAGTAGGTTGTGCTTTTACTCTCAGCCAGATACATTGGATTTCTTTGTCATTTCATACGTTGCTCTTCAAGTCATGCTTCTGAAAGTCATAATTCAGCTAGTTACTCAGTAGAATAATGATAGGACAAGTTTATCGAGGCTTACTTAGTGGGGTGAATCGACGTGGAATATAAAGATTACAAACTAATGAGGATGAGAATAATTAGTTATGATCGTTTATTAGGAATTTTACTGTGAGGCATAGCTTAAGAGCGTATGTTTTAATATCTTGTGGTGCTATTATACAGGGATTTGCAATGGCGTTATTTCTCTTCCCTAATTCTATTCCTTCCGGTGGTGCAGGTGGCCTTGCAGTACTTTTAAATTACTGGTTAAATGTACCGGTAAGTTTTGCTCTTTGGTTTGTCAATTTTTCTTTACTTGTTTTAGCTATCTACTGGCTTGGAAATGCGAGTGCAATTGGAACAATGTATGGTATAACCGTGACCTCTTTAAGTGTGCACTTCTTTACGATTACGATGCATATGCCGCAAACAATTGTGTGGATTGATCTGCTAACCGGTTCTATCATTTTAGGTTGTGGGATTGGAATACTGCTCAGACAAGGTGTTTCCAATGGTGGCATGGGGGTAATTGCCCTCTTGGTCTCAAAATACAGGGGGATCCCTCCCGGTAAACCGCTTTTAATATTGAACGGTTTAATATTTATTCTAACTGCGTCTATTATTGACTGGCGGATCATCATTCTTGCACTCCTTTCCCAATGGATTTCAACCCATATTGTGGATGTTGTCTTTAAATTAGATATAAATTCGCGAATAGATAAGATGAAGATTTTGACTGAAGGATTAGTGTGGAGAAGAAAATAAGAAATCTTTCCTTCATACAAAATTGTTAGAAACGAAACCAGTGGACGAATACCAGATAAGCAAAGTGGAGTTAGACTACTAGCAGTGGGTTTCTCTTATTAAAAGCTAAACTATTTCAATTTCTTTTTTTCTAGACAACATACCCATTCATCTGTAAAAACATATGGATGTAGGGTAGAGAATTTAGAAAAGGAGGAATATATTTTGTTTAAAAGAAATGGTATGATCGTATTAATATGCAGCTTTTTCTTCTTCATCACTACTGCGTGTTCATCTGAATCTGTTGAGGAAGAATATCCAGAAAAAAGTATTCAGCTAGTTGTTTCTTTTTCACCAGGAGCTGCAACAGATACGCAAGCAAGAATCATTTCAAAGTATGCCAATAAATACTTAGGAGAGGAACTTGTTATTGTAAACAAGCCCGGTGGAGGTGGACAGGTTGGCTGGAATTCCTTTGCTTCAACGGAGTCTGATGGATATACACTGGCCGTCTATAATCTGCCTCATATTATCACTCAACCGCTTGTGGGGGATACTTCTTATGCAATAGACACCTTTGAACCAATTGTAAATTGGGGCGGTGATCCCCTACCGTATTTGCTGTACATGTGGATAGTGAGATAACTACACTTGATGAACTAGTGGCACAATCAAAAGCTGCACCCGGTTCCATTACTGTGGGGAACGCTGGAATGTATGTGGGACAGCACCTTGCAACTCTCTTGTTAGAAAACGAAGCCAATATTGAATTGGAAGATGTTCCATTTCAAGGGGCAGCAGATGCCATTGCATCATTACTAGGAGGGCATACAGATGTGGTTGCAGGAAATTTATCTGATATATACAGATTAGGAGACGAAGTTATTCCTTTAGCGATTGCAACCGAGGAGCGACATTCTTTTGCACCGGATATCCCAACGTTCTCAGAACTAGGCTTTACCGACGTTATCATGAGTACTGACAGGGGAATAGCAGCTAGACAAGGAACTCCCCCCGAAGTGATCGATAAACTAGAGAAAGCATTTATAGAGATCCTTACCGATGAAAAGTTTCTGGATGAAATGGAGCAGGCAGGGGCAGATATGCTCATTATGAATCGAGAAGAGATGATCGAAGAAATTAAAATCCGGACGGAAACTTATCAGGAATTACTTGATTCAATTGGGGTAACAGACTAAATAACAGGCGGGGAAACTTTCACAGCGGTGCTTCAAAAAATATGTTTTGATCTTTTGAGGCACCGTTTTTATAAGTTAGAACATGGGAAAAACATTGAGTGGTACTTTTAAAATGAGTTTAAAAACAATATAAAGAATAACCGTAAAACTAATAGAAATAATAATCATTCTTGAATATTGTATCGTCTGCCATTTCAATAGATGAACGTATAGAGGGACGATCATCATTAAAATAAATACTTGCGTATAGTATCCTATTTGATTCGTAAGGAGACTAACGATGCTTACCAAAACTAAGAGAGGGAAAATTATCATGATTTTACTTTTATTTGCATTTGTTTTTAACTGAGAGAGAACCTGTCTTGATGAAGAAAAATATTCAAGGACAGTAAAAACAACAATTAAAAGCAGCGTTACTTGAGGGAAAATCCGATGCTCAAACGGAAATTTAAATAAATAGATTGTAGACAGAATGGTTACAAGGATAGTTCCTATCCAGAGGACACTTGAAAATGAAAATAAATATTGTTTAGTTAAAACGTGTTTGCGCTCTTTTGATGGTTTCAGCGGTTGATTCTTTTTTTTCACTACTTGAATTACCGACATCGTGATTGTTAGCATGACGAGAGAATACAAAATAATGTTCCAACTGCCAGTGAAGAAATATGCCATTTGTGAACCACTTGCACCACCAACTTGGAGACCTTGTAAAAGTCCTTCTTCAGCAATTGAACCTAAAATAAAACCAAGCGCAATTGGCGCAGGGGAAAAACGGTGTTTTTGCAGAAAAAACATGAGACAGCCTAAAATAACGACAGTATGAATATCAAAGCTATTGTTTTGAGTCGTGTAAGCTCCAATAATCGAAAATGACAAAATGACCGGAGCCATAACATGAGAAGGAATACTTGTTAAACGTGTCATATATTTTATCATAGCGAGACCGACAATGAGTAAGACTAATTGAGCTGCAACCATACTGTAAAGGAATACATAGGCAACTTCAGCATTATCTATGAACAGGTTTTGACCGGGCCAAATCCCATGTATAAGTAAGCCACCCAAAAATATTGCTGCAGTAGGTGAGCCTGGGATGCCTAGAGTAAGTAAGGGGATTAAAGAAGCTCCTACCATTGCATTATTAGCACTTTCTGAAGCAATGACCCCTTTTTTCTCGCCTTTTCCAAAATTCTTTTTGTTTTTAGAAAATCTCTTCACTTCATTATAGGCAAGAATACTTGCGATATTACCTCCGGCTCCAGGTACAATCCCAACAACAGCACCAATGACGCTTCCTAAAGAGACCGATTTCGGTGTTTTAAACACATCAGCAAAAGATTGCTTGATCGTTGATTTTTCTTGTAATTCTTTTCGTACACCTTTTTTTTCCTTGAATCGAAGGGATTCTATAAGGCGGAGAGCTTGGGGAAATGCAAATAAGCCAATTAATACAGCTACAATATGAAGACCACCAACGAAGCTCTCAAATCCAAATGTAAACCGAGTAGTCCCGGTCACTGTACTTATTCCAATAAAGGAAAGTAGAATACCAAAAGCCCCACCAATTAAATTTCTATTGATGGATCCATCTGAGATAGCTGCGATTACCGTGATACCAAAAATGGCAATCCAAAATGTTTCGGAAGGACCAAATTGCAAAGATAGTCGTGTAAACGCCGGTGCAAAGAAGATAAGTAAAAACATGCCAAATAATCCGCCGACGACAGAAGAGATTACAGCGAGTTCTAATGCTTTTCTCGCTTTTCCGCTCTGAGCCATAGGGTAACCATCAAAAGTAGTGGCAACAGAAGCTGGGGCTCCAGGTACATTAAATAATATAGTTGGAATCGACCCGCCGAAGACACTTCCGCAATAAATGGCACCGAGCAAAATCAATCCATCTGTAGGACCAAGGCTAAAAGTAAAAGGAATCATTAACGCTACGCCCATAGTTGGAGTAAGTCCTGGTAGCGCACCAACCAAAATTCCGAGAAACAACCCGAGAAATAAAATAAGAATGTGATAGACTTCAAACACATGCCAAATATAATCCATAACCCAGCCCCCAATTTATACGCTAGGATATGATATTCGATGTGAGTTAAATTATGCTATTCTTTCTCCGTTTCAATGTCTATCTTTTTCCCGCCTACTGACAAATAAGTTAGTACCTCTAAATCCGGTTTAAGTTTAGTGAGCCCTTTTATATATGGTGATATCAAGTCCTTAAAATCCTCCGTAACACCTTCTTCTTGTAATAGTCCATAAACATACATTTTTTTCTCTTCCATTAGAAAAGCAAGGTATCCCACCGGCTTATTTTGATCAGTAACAATATTTAAAACTTGAGCGTCTTGTTTATAAAACTCTGGTGAAAAATAAATTTGCAAGTAAAGCCCTCCTATTCCGTTGTTTGATGCATTCTACTGAATATAGATCCGGATTCCTCTTGATCTCTTTTAGCTTGCCCCTTTACGTGAATGAATAAAAGACAGAATAACGCTACCAGTAACGTTAAGCCTGCTGTCGCCAAAAACATTCCTGTACGTGACCAGTTCATAAGCCAACCAAAAATAGGCGGGCCGGCAGCAACGCCTAAAAATCTGACTGAGCCATATAAAGAAGTAACCATTCCTCTTCGCTCTTTTCCGACAGAACCAGTAATTAAGCTATTTAAACAAGGTAGTACTAATCCTGTTCCGATACTACTAACGACCAATACCGATATAAATGGAACTAACGCCTTGAATAATACGAGGCTTGCAAAAGAGGCTGTCATTAACAAAAATCCTAAGATTATTAAAAATTTCATTTTCTTAAGATTTTTACCGATTTTACTGCCGGTAATGTAGGACGTTGTCATTAAAAATAATAAAGGTATTGCCAATATGAATCCTTTGAGTACCCCATCTATGGCGTACTGTGTTTCTAATACATCCGATAAATAAAATAGGATTCCAAATAATGTGAACAGGCAAGTTGCCCCAGCCAGGTAAGCAGTAAATAACCATCTTCCTTCACGCTTAAATAAAGAAAACAGGCCGTGTATATACTTCCCGAAAGGCATTGGTTCCTTTTTCTTCTTTTTTTCCTTAACAAAAAACAGCGTTAAAAAAATAGAAAACAGACAAAAGATTGGAAATCCTAGAAACGGTCCATACCAGACAATTAAAGCCAGTAATGATCCTACAATAGGAGAAAGAACCTTTCCAAAGCCATTGGAGGCTTCAACGACACCTAATACTTTGCTTTGAGCCCCACCTTTAAATAAATCACCAGTAAGTGCCATTGCAATAGGGGCTGTACCTGCTGCACCAATTCCTTGCATCGATCTGCCAACAATGATCCACGTATAAGGACTATTAAAAAAGGCCGCTGCTAACCCAGCTAAAAGTCCACCTATCCCATATAGAAATAAAGCCGGTAAAATGATAGCTTTTCTCGAAAGGCGGTCAGATAAATATCCTAAAATAGGAATAAATATGGCGGCAGTGACAGAAAACACGGTAATCGTCAGACTTGCTTGGAGTGCAGTAATGTTTAATTCCTTTTCCATCTGAGGGAGGATCGGAATTAACATCGAGTTACCGAGTGTCATGATTAACGGGATGGAGCCTATAGCAAGAATGACCAAGCCAGTTTTCTTCTCTTTTGTCAATGTGTGGTGACCTCCTTAGGCATGTTTCGATTTGAAATGAGGTTTAGATTGTATTGTTATTAAGATGTCATAGAGTGCACTAAAAAATACATATAAAATAGAGAGTTTTTACGATTAGCAACTGGCAACTAAAACATTCGTATTATTTTTCCTCGGTTTTTTCTACATAAACAAACAAGTTTTCTGTAACAATAACAACAGTAAATAAAAGTGGGGGAAAACAATGACAGCAAAAGCAATTAAGGAGAAAAAACTGCAGTGGTGGCAGCTTTCTTTGTTAGGCTTAGCCTGTACAATTGGAACTGGTTTCTTTCTCGGATCAAGTATTGCTATATCCATGGCAGGTCCGGCAGTGATCATGTCCTATGCACTTGCAGCTATAGGAACATTTTTCGTTTATGAGGCACTGGCAAAGTTATCAATTGATGATCCACAAAAAGGTTCCTTTCGCATTTATGCTAAAAAGGCTTATGGAAGATGGGCTGGTTTCACTTGTGGGTGGGTGTATTGGTTATCGGAGTTATTAATTATGGGGAGTCAGTTAACAGCATTATCCATTTTCTCACGTTTATGGTTTCCAAATGTTCCTCTTTGGATATTTGCTTGTGTGTATTCGGTCTTAGGAATTATCGTCATTCTAACTGGTGCAAAAGGATTTGATAGAATTGAAAACCTATTGGCAGTTTTGAAAATAGCAGCGATTGTTATGTTTATTATTTTAGCTATCATTGCGTTATTTGGAGTATTTGGTCAAAACACAGTTGCTTCACCACTTCCAAATAATGTCGAGACTTTTATACCAAATGGATGGAAAGGTTTAATGCCTTCGTTAATATTTGGTTTCTATGGTTTTGCGGGGATTGAAATTATTGGACTTTTGGCCATTCGTCTTAACAATATGAAGGATGCGATTAAAGCTGGAGCGGTGATGTTTTCTTTACTCGGAATTATTTATATAGGATCCCTCTTTCTAGCAATCGTCCTTTTACCTTGGAATAAGTTTCATGCTGATAAAAGTCCTTTTGTTATGGCTTTGAATAATTACGAAATTCCATACATTGCGGATATTTTTAATGGGGTTTTTATTATTGCTGGTTTTTCTACTATGGTAGCGTCGTTGTTTGCGATGATTAAAATTCTGGTTAGCTTAGCGGAAGGAAGAGATGCTCCACAATTTTTGGCGAAAACAGTGATGAAAGCCACAGCCCTTCCAGCCATTGGATTAACTACACTCGCAATTATTGCGTCCATTGTTTTATCCATGCTAATGCCTGGGAAAATATATGAATATTTCACAACAGCAGCTGGTTTAATGCTTCTGTATAATTGGTTTTTTATCCTAGGTTCTTATAACAGGCTGCTTAAGCTTTCATTCTTTGAGAAGTTTAAACGTGCTTTAGGTTTTATCATTATTTTGGTAGCAATTGCCGGAACCACTTTTCACCATATCAGTCGTCCAGGTTTTTTGGTGAGTTTGCTATTCATCACTGTAATAGGGATAGTTACACTAATTATGAACCAGATTTGGAAGAGAAATAAAACCGATAAACCTGAAAACCCAGAACCTGGTTCACTCTTTACGAAAACAAAACAGTAGCTGCCTGTATACCAAAGTACACACCGAAACCTATGAGAGAAATGCCAGATAGAACAGAGATACTGATCAGAAGACGAGGAGTTAAAAACTTTCGAAGTGTACTCGCAAATCCAGCCATCGTAAAGTCCCATATAATGATCCCTAAAAAGATAGCTCCAACATAAAGAATAACCTGTTCCGTTGCAAAGGAAGTAATTGTTTTAGCTAATATAGAACCAAATATTCCTAACCAGAACAGGATTGTTAATGGATTGAATAACGACATGAAAAATCCAGATAAGAATGATTTCGTATGAGATTCGCTAACAGTCCTGGAATTAATTAAGGCAATCTTACCTGCCCCGGAAAGTGCTTCGATTCCTGTATACACTAAGACAAAAAATCCAAATAACCACAGAAATGTTTGCACGAAAGGGATTTCAACTAGATGTACTACACCTAGGAATACCAATATCATATATATTCCATCCGCAACCGTAGCCCCCAAACCGACTAGCCAGGCATGAAAAAAGCCACTTTTAATCCCTCTATCTAATTGTGCAGCATTAACAGGACCAATTGGAGCGGCTAAAGAAAGACCTAACAACACATACGTAAAAAAAACCGTCATGACCTATCAACCATCCTCGTCTTAAAATTAAACAGCATATTGGACAAGTTTGCTGCTTGTACATTCTATTCAGTGCGCTACGATAATACGACTGAAATAAGACAATGATCTAAAAATAGGTTTCTCAATTGTGTATTAGATAGGGAAAAAATGAAAAATATACTTAATTGCCTCTACTTAAATTTAGATTTGCTATATTAATAATAGATACAATGATCTTTTATCCTTTGCATGCTCTATTACGTTTTTAAACCCAGTGACTTGACAATACAGTTATAAGGAGAATATTGATGCAAAACGTAAATCATGGTTTTAAAAAGGCGAATGCTTTGGATGACTATTCAACGAAAGAATTAAAACTAGAATACAGTCATTTAATAGGTCAGTTAAAACAATTAAGGAACGCTGATGAATCTGGACTCGTATCAGAAGTTAAAATGCAAATGGTATATATTATAGAAGCATTAAAAACAAGAGTTGAGGTCAGTGCAGAAGAAAAAGAGGGTTAATTTCAAACGAAAGTGATTCTGCATGAGAAATTAGAAATCACCTTTTCCAGCGTATTTTGAAATCTCTGTTATTGCATTTGTAAATAATTTCTTTGTCGGTTGAGAGAGAAAGTAGCTATGTCTATGTTATGCTAGACATAGCTCTTATTATTTTTAGTGTGCTAAGTTATATAGAGAGGAGAGATCGAGCATGACACAGGAAATCATATACGATTCCCTTTCGCGACCTCTAAAAGATTTACGTATTTCAGTTACAGACCAATGTAATTTCCGCTGCTCCTATTGTATGCCGGCAGAAATATTTGATAATAATTTCCCGTTTTTAAAGCGAGATCAATTGCTATCTTTTGATGAAATAATTAGGATTACCAAAATGGCTGCTCAAATGGGAGTGGAGAAAATCCGTCTTACTGGCGGTGAGCCATTGTTACGTAAAGACCTTCATTTGTTAGTAGAACAATTAAATAAAATTGATGGAATAAAAGATATAGCACTAACCACGAATGGTGTGTATTTGCCTAAATATGCAAAAAAATTAAAAGAAGCCGGACTTAATAGGGTAAATATTAGCCTTGATGCGATCGATGATGAGGTTTTCCGTAAAATGAACGGCCGGGATGTTCCAACAGGTCCAGTTCTAAAAGGGATTGAATCTGCTCAAGCAGTTGGCTTTAAAGTAAAAATCAATGCTGTTGTGAAAAAGGGTGTAAATGATTCACAAGTTATTCCGATGGCAAAGCATTTTAAAGGTTCAGGAGTTATCGTCCGTTTTATAGAATTTATGGATGTAGGTTCCACGAATGGTTGGAATGACAAACATGTTGTGCCTAAAAAAGACATTATTAAATGGATATCCGAGGAGTTTCCTCTGGAGCCTTCAGACCCTAACTACTTTGGAGAGGTAGCAAGCCGATACCGTTACAAAGATGGAACGGGCGAAATTGGCGTTATTTCCTCAGTGTCAGATTCTTTTTGCGGTACCTGCACAAGAGCAAGGCTTTCGGCAGATGGTAAGCTATACACGTGCTTGTTTTCTCAACGTGGCCACGATATTCGTTCTTTAGTTCGCTCGGAAGAAAATGATTACGTTGTTTTAAAAGCCTTAGTGGATATATGGGAAAAACGTAGTGATCGTTATTCTGACGAACGGCGAGCAGACGGTACGCATCCTGGAACCAAGGAAAAAATTGAAATGTCTTATATCGGTGGTTAACTTACGGTGTCTACGATTTAATTTTGTTGATTTGATTAGAACAGAGAGGTACGCGAGCAATTCTGGCGTTTTCAGAGTAAAACGTTTCTTCTAGCATTATAGTACAAACAACATAAGAGTAACCCAAGCACAATTTTTAAGAAATGTCTTGACACTTTGATTCTTTGATATTATGATCATATTAATTAAATAAAACTCGTTCTCCTAAAGGGGAGTAGCTTTAATAACAAAGTCGTCATTACGGAGTAATCCTCCCGGCTTTGTTAGCGACATGTTTCATGTTGTTAGCAAGACCTTTACTGTTTGGTAAAGGTCTTTTGTGTGTTCAAAACCTTTACCAACTCTGGTAGAGGTTTTTTATTTACATAAAAAGGGGGATTTTAAATGGAATGGTCGATTGTTTTAGAATATGCATGGGTATTATTACTATTAATTGGAATTGAAGGTTTATTAGCAGCCGACAATGCATTGGTGTTAGCCGTTATGGTGAAAAAACTTCCTGAAGAATTGCGAAAGAAAGCATTATTTTATGGTTTAGCAGGAGCATTTGTCTTAAGAATTGGTTCTTTATTTGTAATTTCGTTTTTAGTAGGTGTGTGGCAAGTGCAAGCGATAGGAGCACTGTATCTTCTATTTATAGCTATGAATCATATATTCAGGAAACTTGTGGTAAGTAAGCAAAAAAGTAAAGTTGAAGTTTCGGATTCTCAGAAAAAAGCGGGTTTTTGGAGTACAGTAGTTAAAATTGAGTTAGCTGATATTGCCTTTGCTGTAGATTCTATTCTCGCAGCAGTAGCTCTTGCAATTGTATTGCCCGACTCTGGTTTACCAAATATCGGAGGATTAGATGGCGGAAAGTTTCTTGTGATTCTTACAGGAGGATTAATTGGAGTTGTTATTATGAGATATGCTGCTAGTTACTTTGTCGCTCTTCTTCATAAGCGGCCCGGACTGGAAATTGCAGCATTTGCAATTGTAGGATGGGTAGGTGTTAAATTAGCCGTATTTACATTGTCACATCCAGAATTAGCAGTTCTGCCGGAAGCATTTGCAAAATCTCCAGCATGGAAAATTACTTTTTACAGTGTTTTACTTCTTATAGCAGCTAGTGGTTGGATATTTTCCAAAGAAATAGAACAGGAAGCACCAACCATGACAGCATAATAAAAGAAGAATATACCGTTTTTCATTGAGGATGTTCAAAGGATCTGTTTTGATCTTATGGGACATCCTCATTCTATTTGTTATTCTTCATTTTAACTCTCTCTCATAGTTTAAAGAAAGAAGTATATAGGAGGAGCTAAAATGTATCGGTACATTGTCAAACCAGGAGAAAATCTTTGGTCCATTTCTGAAGACTTCAGGGTATCTTTTCAAGAGCTTATCGAAGTAAATCAAATTGAAGATCCAGCAATGATTCAAGCAGGACAAATGCTTCTCATTCCAGGTTTACCTGACAACAGTCAAATACCGTATTGGATTCAAGTTTCTATATCGGGACGCAGCTTAACTTTATTTAGAAATGATGAAGAGGTCCGAGTGTATCCGATAGCGGTTGGCAGAATACTTCATGCAACACCTACAGGTAATTTTATCATTATAAATAAAGCACCGAACCCCGGAGGACCATACGGAACAATGTGGATGTCTTTATCTAGAAAACATTACGGAATCCATGGCACGAATGATCCGTCTTCTATTGGAAAGGCTGTTTCAAGAGGATGCATACGAATGTACAACGAAGATGTTGAAGAACTAGCTTCTACCATCCCAATAGGAACTTCTGTCGTAATAAGACCATAGGAATTTTATAAAATAGACGAGTGAAGGTAAATCAAGTTAAACTATATAAAACATCTCCATTATTGGAGTGATACTAACTAGGAGGCGAGTATATATTGCATTCAAATATTACTAGTTCGGAGTGGTTATGCAACAATTTAGAAAATGAAGAGTTGGTGGTCGTAGATTGTCGCTTTCATTTGGGAAATGCAGATAAGGGTTTTGAAGAATATACAAAAGAACATATTTCCGGTGCTATATACTTGGATTTAAATAAAGATTTATCAGGAGTTCTTGGAGAGCACGGTGGCCGACATCCTTTGCCTAGTACGGATGATTTCTTAGAGACATTAGGCCGTGCAGGAATCGGTAATGATCAAATCGTTGTTATATACGATGATCAACGAGGAGCAATGGCATCGAGATTGTGGTGGATGCTTAAATACGTTGGTCATGAAAATGTACATGTGTTAGAGGAAGGCTTTTCCCATTGGAAAAAAAGGGGGTATCCGGTAACTGCTACTGTCTTATCGCCAGTGCCTAAATCATATACACCCGAAATAAACGAAGAAATGCTGGTCACGATGGAAGATGTAAAATCAATGGTTTCCCAGAAAAATGCAATACTTATTGACTCACGCTCAGAGGAAAGATTTTTAGGTATTCATGAACCTATTGATCCGGTAGCAGGACATATTCCAGGTGCAGTTTTGGAAGAGTGGATGGAAAGAACCACAGCTGATGGCAGATGGAAAAAGAAAGAAACTCAAGTTAAAGAGTTAAAATACTATAAGGAAGCGGGGCAGGATTTAATTGTGTATTGTGGATCAGGTGTTACTGCATGTGTTAACATACTGGCGCTTACCGAGGCAGGCATCCAACCTAAATTGTACGCAGGCAGTTGGAGTGATTGGGTCAGCCATGAAGATAATCCAGTTTCCAGAAAAGCATAATGCTTTGAAATCAATCTCTAAAGGGTAAAATGCCGGAGATAGGGAAGACTATGTTGAAGTTAGGAATAGTCTGATTTTCCGAATAAACTTTTTAAGGGTAGTGATGTAATGTGGATATGAAGCTGGAGGGAGAATGGTCTGAACTATTATTTTCTTATTTGACCGCATCTTGGTATGACTGGGGCGTGTCGAGTCAATTGTCTGCCTCTAATACTCATTGCTGGTCTGTAACATCCGGATATTATGCTCATTACATGTTGGCAGCATCTTTATTAAACATGTACAGGGGAACATATAAAGAAGAAAGACTGGTAAAACGGATTGCCTCTAATCATAGTAAGATGTGCAACTTTCTGAGCAACAATAAATACAATAAAGAATATAGTTTTCGTTTGCAATTTAACTCGGAGCTTGCTAATATCATGAAGATCTCAGAAGATGAGATGGACAGAAAGCTTCAAATTATTGGTGACTCTTTGTTTTCAGCAAAGAAAGCTCGTGAATCACACACGTATCATGTGATTGTTGTTTCCCATCAAACAGTTAACATCGTAGATCTTGGTGATGGAGGAACAGTGAAACCAGCAAAACTTGTATCTAAAATAAGCGAAACGATGTTAGACATCGTTCCAATCCTTCATACGTTTGTTCTAACGATGGTTGAGAAATTACTATTGGGTTTAGAGGATACTGTTAAGCATTATCATCTGAAACACCTTATTCAAGAAGTGGATGATTTTTATAAGCTTGCAGAAGATGAACGTATTTTACCTTTACCTGATTCTATGGACAATGGATTGAAAAGGTTAAAGGATTTTGCAGTGGAACACCTGGATAATACAAAAATCGAACATTATTCCGATTTTGAAGAAAGTTTATTAAGTTTTACGGAGAAAAAGGAAAATTATCAAGACTTACAGAGCAATTTTGATTACTTAAATCAGGCGTTGGTAAATGTAAAGAAGCTGAATATATGAGTAGCCTTTCTAATCCAGAGGCTACTTTTTAATTTGTTGTTTTACTGGTAGGGTGACAGCTAAATTTACACCACACATATTAAGGGATACCCACCCTCCTTTCGAGTAGCACCTATTTCTTCAAAAGTTTAGATAACATTCTTTAATCGTTAGCAATTTAGAATGAAGGTTGATAATATTGATCTATCGGATAATATATACGCTCGTTTTCAGGTAGACTCATATAGTATTTGAAGAAAATTGCTAATAGAACTGGGTATTCTTTTTTGATGACATCCTCAGGGGAAAGGTGCCATCTTGACTTACAATAAGTAACTAGTTCTGTTGAAACATCATTTCGAAGCTTGTCAGGAAGAGAAAGCATTGGATAGTGAGGGGTAAAACTTCCGTCTCCAAGAGGAAGAAGAAGACCAGTCATGAAATCATTGCGTTTAGGGGCTATGAAGATGTCGCTATAACTGACGGTTGTTTTGAGTATGCCATTATAAATATCCAGTAGCGGAAAAATTCGTTTGACTTTAAACTCGGGTTGGTAATAAAAAGAAGGGTAGCATTGCTGCCAAAAATTCAGGGTTTTTAACGTGTAAGAATGAAGTTCGTTTTTGATTAAGGGGAGATGATGTGTCAGGAATGAGGAGTATATGGTCTGTTGATTAAACTTGATTGGCGAACAGAAGGTGTACCAACTAGTAAATGGCATAAATGCTGTTTCTTCACATTCAAGAAAAATCGGATGCTGCTCACACAGTTTCAGCCAGTTATCATAGATTATTTCTCCATAGTTTGCATTTGCATAACGACTAATTTCGTCACGAACATCAAGTAACTCTTCTTTAAGACTATCCTCTAAGATTCCTAGAGTATGTAACGACCGGTTAATTGTATTCATGCACTTACCTCACTTTCAAATGTTGAATTCGATAAAAAAATGGGATACAGTTAACGAATAAAAATAGTTATTACTAGGGGGATGGAAGCGGATTTTTTTGGGGAATGAATGTTCTTATTTTAAACATAGAATCGTAAAATGTCAATATAATTTTATTCCTCAATAGTGTGGAAGGATTGCCCCATCTAATAGTTAGTGCAGAAATAATTAGCAAATAATAAGGTCCTACACTAACTCACAATATGTGTAAGTTCAGAGGAGTCTAATATGATTCGATTAGGGATTTTTTATTTTGTGTTGTATTGTTCATTTGCTGTTGTTCTCATGTTTCTTCCCTTGTACTTGCAATATCATGGGATAGGGACAGGTAGAATTGGCGTGATTATGGCGATGGGTTCCGTAATGGCAGTAATTGGTCAGCCGATTTGGGGTTACATAAGTGATAAAGTGAATTCAGCTAAAAAAGTATTACTATTTATTATGGTTTCAGCCTTATTATGTAGTTTTCTATTTTTTGCCGTTGAATCCTTTTGGCCATTATTACTCTTGTTTACGTTGTTTATGTTTTTCATGACTTCTTGCGGACCTTTAACGGATAGTATTGCTATGCAATATGCAAATAAAAACAAGAAAAACTATGGAGCTGTGCGTTCTTTTGGTTCTATTGGGGTTGGGACCTCTGCACTCGTTTTAGGAATGCTGATTGGAGTAGTGGGGATACAGTATATAGGCTGGATGTATGCCATAATCATGTTGGCTGCTATTCCTCTCGTGTTAATCATTAACGAAAGTGGCAGAGAAGTTACAACAGGCGTTCGTCCATCAATTTCTCTTTCTTCTTTAAAAGAACTATTGAAAAACAAGAAGTATATTTGGATCGTGATCATTAGTTTTTTAATTTTTACCCCACATAAGATGAATGATAGTTTATTAACGATATATTTAGCTGATTTAGGTGCTTGAGAAAAACAAATAGGCCTTGCCTGGATGTTTGCCACATTTTCTTCTGTTCCTATTTTCGCTTTGACCGGTTTGCTTTTGAAAAGATTCAAGGAGATGACATTATTAATGGTTGCAGCTTTCTTGTATTCAATTCGCTGGTTTCTGTACGGAGTATGGGATGATCCACAAATTCTTACCTACTTACAGCTCCTCCATGGAGTAACATTTCCTTTATTTTTTGTGGCAGTATTTCATTATGTAACAAAATTAGTTCCAAGAGAATTAATTGCGACGGGTCAATTGCTGTTTATCGCGTCCACGATTGGATTAGGTGGACTGCTTGGAAATGCAGGTGGAGGTTGGCACATGGAGACTTATTCTCCGCAGGAAACCTATCATTTAGCCGGGTATTTTAGTTTAATAGCTTCGATTTTAATTATGATTACTCTTCTCTATTCCCGGAGAAATAATAAAACCAAAATTTATAACGGAACGAGGATGACATATGAAAAATGATAAAGCAATAGTTGTGTTTAGTGGTGGACAAGACAGTACGACCTGCTTATTTTGGGCACTTGAAAACTTCAAGGAAGTAGAAACCGTGACGTTTAATTATAATCAACGTCACAAGCTTGAAATAGAAGTAGCAGAAGGTATCGCAAAGGAGCTAGGTGTTAAACATACCTTGTTAGATATGGGCCTGCTGAATCAGTTAGCGCCAAACGCACTAACGAGAGAAGATATCGATATAACACAGGAAGCAGATGAGTTACCTTCTACCTTTGTGGAAGGACGAAACCTGTTATTTTTATCCTTTGCAGCGATTCTCGCAAAGCAAGCAGGAGCAAAACATCTTGTCACTGGCGTATGTGAGACAGACTTTAGTGGGTATCCTGATTGCCGTGATATTTTTGTAAAATCGTTAAATGTAACGTTAAACTTAGCGATGGATAACCAGTTCGTCATTCACACCCCTTTAATGTGGCTGGACAAAGCGGAAACATGGGGATTAGCAGATGACTTACACGCATTTGAATTTGTAAGAGAGAAAACACTGACATGCTACAACGGTGTTATTGCTGATGGCTGTGGGGAATGCCCAGCATGCGAGTTGAGACAAAAAGGGCTGGATAAGTATTTATCGAAAGATAAGCGATAATAAAAGACGGCTCTGCCGTTTTTCTTATCGTAAACTTTTGATAGAAAAGGGAACTTGGCTAATTATATGTCCAAGTTCTCTTTGTGTTGAATTATGAGCCTAAAACACTTCTTTCTTTATTTTTAAAACAGCTTGTTCCTTCATTTTTGCTTCAAGCATAATATCAACATCTTTGCCGTTAAGTGCTAGTAACAATCGCTCAAAATCTTGTTTAAAAACATACTCATGATGACGTCGGTCTGTTTCACTAGTTTTTCCTGAACTAATGTGAACTTTTGGTATGATCGATTCTTGGGACCATGAAGCAAACACTTTGTTAAGCATTGGTTCGAGATCTTTTCCGTTATTATTACAGTTGTGATGGTGGATATCAAAACAGATAGGAATGTTACATAGCGTATGGATATCCAATACATCTTCAAGTGTATATGTAACGTCATCATTTTCGAGACGTAATTTAGACCTAATACGCTCAGGAAGTCTTACATAACTTTCAGAAAATCGTTGCTTGGCTTTACTAATATCTCCATAAGCGCCTCCACCATGAATGATCATATCTGTTCCGCCCATCAAATGAAGAAGCTTTTCATGATAATCCAAGTCAGCTATCGTTCGCTGAAGCACTTCTTCTCGAGGGGTGCTCAATACAGAATATTGCCCTGGATGCATGGATAATCTCATTTCATGTGCAGAGGAGAATTTTTTTATGGTATGAGCGAGGGCAATGACATCTTCATCAAGCCACCATTTCCAAGTTAATATTTCGTGACTTCCTAAAGGTACAATGTCGGAGCTAATGCGATAAAAGAAAATTTTCTGTTGTTCATTCCATTTCAAAGCAGCATATATATTTTCTAAATTGTGTATTGTTAATTCTTTGATAAACGCATCGCCCTTTTTTTCATATGTAGCAAGTCGGCATGTTCTGAATTTTGTTGGCAGAGCAGTATTAATACAAGCATATCCTAAGCGCATAAAGTAATCTCCTAATGGTTTATGTAGTAAAAACTAGCAGTATATTATAGCCTTTCCTGATAAGGTTCGGAAAAGTCTAGAATAATAACAGAAAAACACTTTACACCTAAAAAGTTCATATTTTCAGATGACAAACTGTTTTTCAAAGTACTTACATTATGACTACCCTATTAATGGAATGATCATGCTTAGAAATAAAAAAATAAAAAACACAAAAATATTTTTGTCATACACGCTGATCTTTTGGTATAATATCCTTCGTACTTTATAAATTTAAGATGTTTTGAGCAAAGGTGGTATAAAAATGACTAACCCTTCATATAGAGTGTTACTTTATTATCAATATGTAAAAATAGAAGATCCCGAAGAGTATGCTACGGTGCATTTGGATTTTTGTAAAAGTCTTGATCTCAAAGGACGTATCCTAGTTTCTGCAGAAGGAATTAACGGCACTGTTTCAGGCTCCGTTGAGCAAACACAGGCCTATATAGATATGATGCATGCAGATCCTTGTTTTGCGTCTATGCCTTTTAAGATTGATGAGGCATCAGAACATGCATTCAAGAAAATGCACGTCCGCTACAAACCGGAACTCGTGAATTTAAGCTTGGAGGATGATATTAACCCACTAGAGATAACCGGGAATTATTTGAATCCAAAGGAGTTCTTTGAACAATTAAATCAACCCGAGACTGTTGTCATTGATGCTCGTAACGACTATGAGTATGAATTAGGACATTTTGAAGGTGCTGTGAAACCGGATATTAACTCATTTCGGGAATTGCCTGATTGGATTAGGAAAAATAAAGAACAATTTAAAGATAAGAAAATTTTAACCTATTGTACGGGAGGCGTCCGTTGTGAGAAGTTTTCAGGCTGGTTGATGGAGGAAGGGTTTGAAGACGTATCGCAGCTTCACGGTGGTATCGTTACTTATGGTAAAGACCCAGAAGTGAAAGGTCAGCTTTGGAACGGTAAATGTTATGTTTTTGATGAACGAATCAGCGTTCCAATCAATCAGGTAGAGCATAAAATAGTCGGCCAGGATCATTTTACGAACGAGCCTTGTGAACGATATGTTAATTGTGGAAATCCCGAATGTAATAAACAGATTTTATGTTCAGAAGAAAATGAACATTTCTACATGAGAGGCTGCACACACGATTGCAGAGTTCATTCGCGGAACCGCTATATTAAAGAGCACAATTTACTTGAAGAAGAAGTAAATGAAAGACTTAAGAAAATTAATGAAAAACACAGGATTTCCCAGGGATAAAAGGCATAAGTCTTTTATCTCTTTTTTTAAAATGTAAATTGACAGCTCTCTTTACGCCACGTGTATCAAGGGAAATTCACGCTCCTTTCGAGTAGCCGGTACACGCAATTCAGAGGTGCTACTCGGGTGGCGACAACTAGGAGCATACTCGTGAAGTAACACTCGTGCTTAGCGCGGGATCTTCATTTTTTGTTTACCTCACAGGAGTCGCCAGGAGATTTGCAATGAAGGTTTCTAATCTATACTATATTTATTAGATGAATTGGTAAAGGAGCGAATTGTTGTGGTAAAAGTACTGTTTGTTTGTTTAGGTAATATATGCAGATCACCAATGGCTGAAGCGATATTCCGAGATAAGGTAAAAAAAGAAAATTTACAGCATATTATAAGCACGGATTCAGCAGGAACAGGCAATTGGCATATCGGCAACAGTCCTCATGAGGGGACACTTGATATTTTGGGAGAACATCAGATAAATTGCGAAAATATTATTGCGCGACAGGTAGAAGAAAAAGATTTGCAAGACTTTAACTATATTATCGCAATGGATGCTTCAAATTTAGGTAACCTTCATCGATTGAAGGGTTTTAAAGAATCAGGAGAGGTATTCCGTTTACTTGATCTTATGAATGATTTATCAATCGAAGACGTTCCGGATCCGTATTTCACAGGTAATTTTGTTGAAGTGTATGATTTGGTTGATAAAGGTTGTGAGAAGCTTCTGTCTTATATTAAAAAGAAGGAATCACTTAGCATTTAATAAAAGACGCTACGCGTTTTTGTTAAAAAATACGGTCAAATACTCTATATTTGATCTCTCCAGGTTTGGAAATACAATCTCGAGGGAAACGACCTTTACAGGATTAAAAGGTTAGAGAGGGCCGGTGAGCTAGTTGAGTGAAATAAAAAGAATGCTACAAGCAAGAAATTGGATGAAAAGTAATGAAAACTTTTTAACGACATGGCATGCTCATGTCGGCTATAAATTAAATCTTTTCGAGCACTTTACTGAAAGTAAAACGGTACAAGAGGTTGCAGAAAAATATGATTTAGATGAAACCTTGCTGGAAAGATGGATAGAAGTTGGATTAGAAGTAGGTCATTTAAAAAAGAAGATTTCGGGAAAGATTAAGTCCAAGAAAAAAATGGTGAAGTATGCCTCTGCGAACAGCGATGAATCGGTCGGAATTCTGTTGCGCGAGATGATGGAACTTCATATACCGACATTGTTAGAATATCCAAACTTAATAGAATCTAAAAAGCGAATTACTTACTTAGAAGATAAATTTGCGGATGTCGTCGCTGAAACGTCAACGTTACTGGAAAAAGCTGCAGTTACTCCAATATTAAAGCGAATAAAGCAAAATAATCCAGCCTCAATTATAGATTTGGGTTGTGGTTATGGAGGGTACTTAAAAAGTATTCAATCTAACTTTCCAGACATTCAATTGCAAGGAGTAGAGCTAAATAAAGATGTCGCAAGGATGGCCTCTTCTCGTTTAGGCGATCAAGTCGATGTTTATGAAGGTGATTTGATCGATTACATCGAGAAGTTTTCAGGGAAAGTGGACATGGTGATGGCTCATAACTTGCTTTATTATTTTCCAAAAGAAGACAGAGAAAACCTATTCAAAAAAATTGCAGGTGTCTTAAACAAAAAAGGAACAGTAACTTTTATAACTCCTGTTATAGGTGCAACGCATGGTCAGACGTTTGCGACAGCGTTTAATTCCTTTATGACCGCTCACGAAAATTTATACCCGCTACCTACTATGAATGAACTCAAACAAGATGGTAAAGCTGCTGGTTTTAAAGTTACAAGTACGAAACCATTAATTCGTGAAGGTAGTTGGTATTTGGTTACATTAAAAAAAGTAAAGTAAAAAATCTATCTTACTTGTATTTTGGACAATCCTTGTTGAATAGCATAATTGTAGAGCTTTATCTAGAGCTTTATATTAGAAACGAGGGATGCAACGTGTGTGGAATCACAGGCTGGATAGATTTTAAGCGGGAAATGAAAAACGAAGTGAATGTTGTTAAAGCTATGGCTGATTCACTTGCTCATAGAGGACCGGATGCAGGAACCACGTGGAGCGGAGATCACGTGGTTTTTGGTCATAGAAGATTAATTGTTATCGATCCTGCAGGAGGCGCACAGCCTATGACTCGTGTGCAAAACGGGAAAGAATATACATTATGTTATAACGGTGAATTATATAATACTGATGAATTGCGCAGTGAACTGAAAAACTTAGGTTATCGCTTTGAGTCATACTCCGATACAGAGGTTTTATTAATGTCATATATCCATTGGCAAGAGGGTTGTGTAGAAAAATTAAACGGTATTTTTTCGTTTGCTATTTGGGATAGTGCTCGAGAAATGCTTTTTATGGCAAGAGACCGTTTAGGCGTGAAACCACTCTTTTTTTATCCACTTGAAAATGGTTTATTATTTGGATCTGAGATGAAAGCGATTCTTGCTCATCCACTAGTTAAAACGGAAGTTGACACAGAAGGTTTACAGGAATTACTTGGATTGAGTCCGTCACACACGCCAGGAAAAGGTGTATTTAAAGGGATGAAAGAGCTAAGGCCTGCACATTGGCTCAGGATGACCAGGAATGATACAGAAGTCCGTCGGTACTGGCAGGTTACAAGCGAAAAACATCTAGACTCAGAAGAAGAAACGGCTCTAAAGGTTAGAAAATTGGTGAAAGATGCCATAGAACGACAATTAGTATCAGACTTGCCAATATCTACTTTCTTATCTGGAGGGGTTGATTCAAGTGCGATAACCGCCATATCTCATGCTCATATGCAAAAAAAACACCTTCCAACATTGAAGACATTTTCGTTTGATTACGAGGATAATGCGAAGTTTTTCGTGGAAAGTGATTTTCAGCCCAATTCAGATGCCCCTTGGGTAAAACGAATGACGAATACGTTTCAAACCGATCATCATAATGCAGTGATCACTCAGGATAAACTTTTTACTTTACTTGAAGACTCCATGAGATCTCGTGATCTTCCAGGAATGGCTGATATTGATTCTTCTTTAATGTGGTTTTGTGGAGAGATAAGGAAGCAGGCAACGGTTGGACTTTCTGGGGAATGCGCAGATGAAATATTCGGAGGTTATCCATGGTTTCATCGAGAAGACAGATTAATGAGTGATATTTTTCCGTGGATGACATCCATCAGTGGCCGAGAAAATCTTCTCCGACCTGCTTTGCAAAAAAAATTGCATCTGAAAGAATATGTGAAAGCTCGCTATGAGGATTCCTTGGCAGAAGTACCCCATTTAGAAGGGGAATCAAAAATTGAAGCAAAACGCCGTGGTATGTTTTATGTGAATATGATTTGGTTTATGACGACACTGTTAGAGCGAAAGGACCGAATGAGTATGGCAAAGAGTCTGGAAGTACGTGTACCTTTTGCTGATCATCATTTGGTAGAGTATGTGTGGAATGTTCCTTGGGCAATGAAAATGCTTAACAATAGAGAAAAGGGCTTGTTGCGAAAGGCATTAGAAGGTGTGCTTCCTACAGAGATACTTTACCGTAAAAAAAGTCCTTTTCCAAAGACACACCATCCCACGTATAAAAACCTTGTTACTCAAGCTTTAGACGGGGTGATCAAAGAAAAAGATTCGCCTCTGTTTGATATCCTTGACTACCAGAAGGTAAAAGATCTTGTTGCAACGGAAGGGGCTTCGTTTACAGAACCTTACTTTGGACAATTAATGACGGGACCGCAGCTCATGGCACATCTGTTGCAAATGGATATGTGGTTAAAGCAATATAATGTAAAGATAACTTCCTAATATTTAGGGAATGGACTTATAAGTACTTTTGAAAGGTGGACTTACGGTTATTTTATAACCTGAGTACCACTTTTTTTTCTGTTCATCAGATATTTTTAATTACATAGCTTTAAAAAGTAAAAGTAAATCAGAAAAAATTGATAGAATAATTATTTTTAAGGTGAAAATAACTTCTCTTCTTTCTTTTTAATTGACACATGTGTCGTTTTAGAAGGAAATATATATAAGATAATTTAATGTTTGTATAACCTTTGTTTAATGTAATTGTAGAATGGGTATATAGCACTATTCAATAGAGACTGAAGAAAAACAGAGGTGAAGGGGATGCAAGGAAGAAAGATCGCTATAATCGGAGCTGGACCAGGAGGATTAGCAGCAGCTATGCTTTTGTTAGCCGATGGTTTTGACGTTGAAATATATGAAAAACAAAATTATGTTGGTGGAAGAACATCATCTTTTACGGAAAAAGGGTACACGTTTGATCTAGGACCTACTTTTCTTAGTATGAATCATATTCTAGAAGAAATATTTGAAGCGACAGGTCGTAAATTAAATGATTATTTAACGTTAAAAGAATTAGATCCTATGTATTCATTGAAATTTGACGAGTTGACATTACGGGCAACGCGAGATCCGGTTCAAATGAAACAAAGAATTGAACATCTTTTTCCTGGTAACGGGGACAGCTATTTAAATTTTATGAAAGATACCCGGAAAAAGATGGCCGCTTTAACACCTATTTTACAAAATAAACATTCTTCCTTGGCAGCCTACTTACATCCAAGAAGTTTAAAAGCATTACCACAACTGGAATTAGGTAAATCTCTTCACGATGTTCTGTCAAAGTATTTTGATGATGAGCGTCTCAAACTCTCATTTACGTTTTAATCTAAATATCTAGGAATGTCTCCATGGGACTGTCCAGGGGCATTTAGTATCTTGTCTTTCATGGAACATGAATATGGCGTTCATCATCCAATAGACGGAGTGAATCAATTAACAAAAGCCATGGCTAAAGTTGTTGAAGAACAAGGGGGAAAGATACATTTAGGAGTTGGCGTTAAAAAAATGATTGTTGAGCAAAAATCAGTCGTAGGGCTTGAACTGGATAATGGGGAAAGAATTGCAGCAGATGATTGCATTATGAATGCTGATTTTGCCCAAGGAATGAACCAACTTGTGGATGACAGACATAAACGAAAATTTAAAACGATGAAACTGGAAAAGAAAAAATACTCATGCTCCACATTTATGATCTATGCAGGTGTAAACCAACCAGTTGATTTGGATCACCATACTATTTTGTTTTCGGAGGACTATAAGCGAAACGTCGAGGAAATAACAAAATCGAAAATACTATCGGATGATCCGTCTGTGTATGTACAAAACGCATCAATAACGGATCCAACTCTAGCTCCAAAAGGGAAATCGGCATTGTATATCCTTGCTCCAGTCCCTAATAATTTCAGCAAAATTGACTGGTTGTCACAAAAAGATAACTTTAGAGATGTCATTTTAAATTTAGTCGAAAAACGGGCGGGGATCAAGAATATTAGTAATGCAATCGAAGTGGAGAAAATACTTAGTCCTTATGAATGGGAACATGACAAACATGTTTACAAAGGGGCAACATTTAATTTATCCCATAATTTAGGACAGATGATGTACTTTAGACCTCATAATAAATCTAATGAGTTAAAGAGATTGTGGTTAGTTGGCGGCGGAACACATCCAGGAAGCGGTCTACCTACTATCTTTGAATCAGCACGAATCACGGCAAAGCTTATAACGAAGGCTTATCGTAGAAAAGAGGGAAAAGTATGAGTGCAGCCATAATTGGTGGCGGCATAGGTGGGATGATTACCGCTCTGTACCTGCAAAAAAGGGGTGAAGAAGTAACTATTTTTGAAAAGGAGAATCGACTAGGAGGTCGATTAGCTTATTTTAACGGGCCTGAGGGGTACAAGATTGATGAAGGACCTACGATTGTTTTACTGCCTCATATTATTCAGGAAATTTTAACAGAAGTGAATGTCAATTTAAATAAAATTGAAATGGTTAAAATTGATCCGATTTACCCGCTTCACTTCAAAGATGGAAAGTCTTTTGTGAAATGGAGTGATCGATCTAAACAGATAGAAGAAGTGGAAAAGCATTTTCCAGGTGAAGGAAAAGCTTTTGAATCCTATATGACTAATATGAAAGAACGTTTTGAAAAAGGAAAAAAAGCATTCTTAGATACTTCATTTGTAAATAAACGATCTTTTTGGACGCAAAAAAATATTAGAACACTTTTAAAATTAAAAGCTTATCAAACTGTGAACACACAAACGAAAAAATACTTTAAATCCAAACAATTACAGGAAGCTTTTTCGTTACAAACGCTATACATTGGTGGGTCTCCGGATCAAACACCGGCTCTTTATTCTCTTGTACCTTATAGTGAGCACGAACATGGGATTTGGTATATAAAAGGTGGCTATGCTTATCTGGCTGAGGTATTAACAGACGAGTTAACAGATCGAGGGATAACAATCGAGTACGAATCAGAAGTGGAGGATATCACGGTAGAAGAAGAAAGGGCTACTTCTTTAATAGTTAATGGAAATGCAAGAACATTTGATCGTTATATATTGAATGGTGATTTCCGGTAGCAGAGAAATTAGTTAAAAAAGAGTCTAAGAGAAAATTCATTCCATCCTCCGGTTGTTTATTAATTTATTTAGGATTGAAGGAACAATTGAAAACAAACTATGTTCACCAGTTTTTCATGTCAGATAGCTTAGAAGAACAAATGAAAGATATTTTTATAAATGAAAAATTAGCAACAGACCCGTCTTTTTATTTATTTTCACCGTCCCTAATTGATCCCTCACTGGCTCCAGAAGGGAAAAGTGTAGCCTATATGCTGGTACCTGTCCCAGATTCGACAGATATTTCTAAAGAAGAATATGCGAATTACGCCGATAAAATTTTGGGAGAGTTAAAATCACGTCTTGATCCGCAGCTCGAAGAAAAAATCGAATGGATGGACATTCGAACTCCTCATGAGTCGAAACAGGAGGGATTATTTGAGGGGGGGAGCTTTGGAATAGCCCCGACTTTATTTCAATCAGGCGTATTCAGACCACAGGTAAAACCTTTTTCCATGGAAAATATTTATGCTGTGGGAGCTTCTGTTCATCCCGGTGGTGGAATTCCGATTGTCATGCAAGGAGCAAAACTATTAGCAGAATATATAGATGCTGAAAATTTTGCTAAAGAGAGTTCACAAGAATTATAGTTTTAAAAGTATAAGATGACTGCTATCTTCATGCCGCACGCAGCAAGGGAAACCCATCCTCCTTTCGAGTAGCACCTACACAGATTACATAGGTGCTACTCGGGGTGGCGAAAGATCCACTGTATTTAATAAAAGACGCTTAGCGTTTTTCTTAATAGATTCAAACCTAGAATAGGAGGAGGACCCTCAAGTTGAATATAAACGAAGCATATGAGGATTGTCGTCGTGTGATTGAGTATCATTCAAAAACGTTTGCAAAAGCTTTTCAACATCTTCCCAGAAAAAACGTCAAGCTGTTTGGGCGGTTTATGCTTTTTGCCGTACTGTAGATGATATTGTCGATGAAGGGGACAATCCTGAAGAAGAGTTAGAGGAATTTAAAAGGCAATTTGATCAATTTTTAGGAGGGGAAGTATCTGAATCCTATTCGCTTTGGGTCGCATTAGAAGATACTTTCCAAACGTTCACCTTTGATCCCGAACCTTTTCTTGACATGATTAGAGGTCAGGAACAAGATTTGCGAAAGAGAAGATACGGTTCAGTAGGGGAAGTATTAGAATATGCTTATCTTGTAGCAAGTACAGTCGGATTGATGCTATTACCGATTTTGGCGCCAGGTAAAGAAGAAAGATTAAAACAGAGCGCTGTACATTTAGGTTATGCAATGCAAATAACTAACATATTAAGGGACATTGGTGAAGATTTAGAAAGAAATCGGATCTATTTACCTAAAGATATGATGGATGACCACCACATTTCTGAGGAAATATTAGCTAATAAAGAGGTAACGAAGGATTTCAAAGCAATTTGGGAAGATCTTGCCGAACGAGCGGAATTATTTTATCAGAGCGGGCTTAAGGATATGAGTGTCTATCCTGTTTACTCTAGAATTCCTGTAAGGGCAGCTGCATATTTTTACAAAGAAATTCTTAATTCTGTGCGAGCAAATGACTACGAGGTATTTCATCAGCGAGCGATTGTGACCAGCGAAAACAAGCAGCAAATTATGAAAGAGATGGTAGATGTATAGGCGAAAAAAGGAAAGAGGTAAATATACCTCTTTCCTTTTCGCCACCTTCGCTTCTTGGAGTAGAATCGGGGACCATTCATTGAAAGCGAGCGATCATTCCAAAAATTAATGACGATGGTTTTTAGTAATGAGGTTAGCGATATTTTGACCACTTAATACAACCATAGGAGATCCACCACCAGGGTGCGTACTTCCTCCGGCAAAATACAAATTATGTATGTCTTTAGAGCGATTGTAAGGGCGGAGGAATGCATCTTTACGTTTATTGGAGGCTAGACCATATAAAGCACCTCGATAGGCGTTGAAGCGTGAAGAGATCTGTTTAGGGTCAACAACCTTGGAATCAATTAAAGAAGAAGTAATGTCTAGCCCTCTTTGTTCTAAACGAGTGTAAATTTTTTCTTCGAACAACTTTGGATCTATTTGTTGAGTTCCGTTTTTACGGAGCGGAGGTGCATTTACTAAAATATAAATATTATCTCCATCTGGTGAAAGAGTTGGGTCTGTTTTAGCAGAGGTACATAAATAGATCGAAGGATCAGAGCCATATTTACCGTTATGGAAGATGTCATTAAATTCTTCTTTTATATGATCACCAAACATAATTTGATGATGATGGAGATCAAAGCGTTTCGATGTTGCAGCCAAAATAACAAAGGCAGAAATCGATGGTTCAAGTTTGTTGACTTTTTTATTGGAAAAGGATGGACGTTCATTTTCTCGTATTAAACGAGGATACTGACTTAATAAATCACCATTTAATACAAAAACATCTGCTTCGTAATATTCTCCGGCATTCGTCTCTAATCCAGTAATTTCACTCTCTTTTGTATGTATTTCTATCACTTCTTCATTTTCAATTAGCGTCACACCTAACTCTTTTGCAGCTTGAACAAAGCCTTTTGCAATATTGTGATTGCCGCCTTTAGTAAAAAATACACCTTGGCTTAATTCTAAATGGCCAATGAGCGCAAATGTTGCCGGAGCGTTGTATGGGGAGGAGCCGATATACGTAGCATAGCGATTGAATGCACGGATAACACGCTCATCTTTAAAAAAGCGCCGATGAAAATGATCAAGGTTTTCGATAGGGTTCGCAGTAAGCATTGCTTTTGTTAAAGGCAGTGATAAATAGTCTTTCCAAGAAGAAAAAGTACGGTGCAAGAAATAATTATTGGATAGTTTATACAGTCGTTCCACTTCTTTTAAATAGGCTGGATAATGTTTTGCAGCATAGCTGTCTACCGATGCAAGCTCAGAGATCATTCTTTCTTTATTCGAGGAAAAATAAAACGAGGATCCATCCGGAAACTCATTTTTAGTATGGGTGTCAAGCTTGATAAATTCAAAATAGTCGTCGGGGTTAAGACCAACATTTGAAATAACATTCTGAAAAACATGGGGCATGGTGATCACGTTAGGGCCAAAGTCAAATCGGTGAGTACCCAATGTTACTTCATGGAGTTTACCACCAAATACACTGTTTTTTTCAATAATCAGAGTGTCAAAGCCGTCAAATTGAAGTTTGATTGCTGCGGATAACCCGGCAAGTCCGCCGCCGATAACAATTGCTTTTTGTTTTGTCATTGATATGTTCGTCCCTTCCAGGAAAATCCTCGTTTAAATATACCTAAATAAGTGGAAAAGCATAAAAGTGTGATCATGCCCATTGCAGAAAATGGAATGAAAAAACAAAGCCACTTTTTTTGGTGAGTCATGAAGTCCACGATTCCTTTAATAATAATGGAACAAATAAATGGTAGAACCCACATATAGTTAGCTGTCACAATTCCCCATATTGCAAAAGGGAGCGGCATAACAAAGAAACCAAAGTAAAAAAGGATTAGGATAACTACGAGAAACGGATTTCTGCCAAGACCCGGAAAGAGGTTCTTTGAGAATCCATCCCATACTACTTTACTAGTATTATACATGTAACAGCGGACAGTATTAGTATTGTTAACGAGAAGAGCCTTGTAGCCACGTTTATTAATATTTCTCGTAATATGAATATCTTCTACAAGAGAATCTTTCACCGAACGATGCCCATCAATCGCGTCATAGGCACACCTCTTGAATACCATGAGCAGCAGTAGCGGCAGGCCAAGTTGTCTTATTTGCAAGAAGAATAGGCAAGTGCAGAAACACAACAAAGTGCTGCATCGGCACGAGAAGGTGACCGAGGATACTTTTTAACGGGTAATTCGGAAAACCGGTGACAAGTCCTGTGTCTTTTTTAAATGCCATTAGACTTCGTTGAATCGTCTCAGGATGTACGCGGACATCGGCATCTAAAAATAACAAATAATCGCCTGTTGCTGCTTCGGAAAGTTGATGACAGGCATGTACTTTACCTACCCATTTCTTGGGTAACGGTTTCCCTTCAATCACACGATAGTGATTATCTCCATGTATCGCCTGATGAAGAAAGGATGTAGTATTGTCAGTGGAATTGTCGTTCAAAAAGATGTATTCTGTATTTTTATACGTTAGAGCCTTTAGTGAATCAATGAGGGAAAAGACATTTTCTTCTTCATTTCTGAGAGGTATGAGGACAGAAACTTTTGGTAGCTCTTTATACTTTATCTGGGTTTTAAGAGAGGGAAGAGAAATCCCGTTCAGACCTGTCCATCCAATGAGTAAAAAAAATACAACCAGGTAACCTGTTAGAATCATAGCTTCTCCCTCCTTATGTGTTTTTTAAATGCTTCCCAAGTTTCTCCAATCCCCTTTTTCCCTTCTAATAAAACGTTGAATAACTGAGGCTCATCAGCCATGACTCTAGTTTTAAGAGTGTCTAATAAGATTTCGGTTTCCTTTTCTAAATAATGTGTCTTATCTTTCCTTGGTACTTCTTTCGGAATGGATAAAGGCTGTCCTATATGAACATACCACTCTGGGAGCTGATGATGAAAAAAACCATGGTAAAAAGCAATTGGAATCATTGGAACTGTTGGATTTTTCTCATGGAGATACGATGCCCCTGAGAAAAAAGATAAAGGCCGTTTATCTATATGCGTTTCCTGTCCTTAAGGAAATAAAAACAAGTGCTTATTTCGGTTTAATTGTTCAGAAGAATATTGCAAGGAAGTCACTAAAGAGTGACGTGATTTTGTATCAATAGAATAGGCGCCTAACTTACTGAAGAAAGGAAACCGATGCAATCCATCCGAGTCCATCATAGCTATTGCATCCAGCTTCAGCAAGGACTGGTTTAAATAAAAAAGAACTAAAGCATCCCACCAAGAGCTATGGTTTATAAAGTAGATACCGTTATTTTTAGCAGGGAGATAGGAGTCCTTTGTTATGTTTATTTGGTGAAAGGACTTTTTTAATAAACGTTGATTATAGAGATGAAATACTTTTTCAAACGACGTCTTTCGGTTCGCTTTAATCATGAGTTTGAGACCTTGTTAAAACAATGTATACCGACACATAGGATAGTAATGTGATAGCTGATATGAAAGAAGCGAGCCATAAGCCATTTACGAAAGCGAGTATGATGAACATACCAGCCATCATGATATACAAAGCTACAATCCTGCTAGTCCAAAAACGAGAACCAGTATTTTCCCATTTGCCAGAGCGATGGAACAATCCATAGATTAATAGATGAAGGATGAAAGATAGAATAAACCAGCCGTAAAAATTTGAAAATGGTATATTGTAATAAAAGCCACCTTCATTCCATACCCAATATCTCTTCACAGCATAAGCAACAGGATCGATAATCAGATCTAAGGAGGTTGCTATTATTCCCCCGTAGAAGGCATATATGAAAGCTTTAAAGCGCGGGAGAAGGTAAACCATAGGTGCTGCAAGGACATGAGATGTAGCCATGACCATAAGCCATGCAAATCCTATCGTAATTGGAACTCCAATCAATTTAAAACCAAAATCAGTTTCATATGTATAATCCCCGAAAAATAATCCAGTATGAACACCGAAGCTCTCGATGCCCATGGACATAAAGAAAATGATGATGACAATGAGTACACCTCGTAAGTAATTTTCACTACGAAGGAAATAGACGATTCCCAACAAACCTGAACTAATAAGGAAAACTACGTTTGCCCACTCTAACCATGGGGGAACTAAATCAAAAGATAGTAATATTAATCCGATAAAATACCAAACTAGAAAAAATCGAAAAAGAATAATGTCAAATTTATTTGCCACATCGTGTCAACCCCTTAACAAGCAGTATGATCAAAAAAGGAGGTAAAAAACTCGCAGATAGTACAGTAATAAATACCCTCAGGAACTTTGTTCTTTCGAGTTATTTTGCTAAAAAGAAAAACTACTTTTCTTATGCAAAGGTAGTTAAAGTATATCTAAACCCGAAAATTTTGTACAATAGTACAACTCAAGACAATGAAGCAGATAATCTGATTTGTAAAATAAAGAATTTAATAAAAGACGGCTATGCCGTTTTTCCTAATAAAAACAAGGAGAGATAATCATGCAGAAATGGCAGGGAAAAGAAATTTTAGTTACAGGTGGAGCAAATGGAATCGGAAAAGCTATTGCAACGGCCTTTTTGGAACAAGGTGCGAAAGTTTGGATCATTGATAAGAAAGAAGAAGCTGGGAAAGGATTAGTAGCACGATTAACTGAAAAAGGATATCATGCTCGTTTTATAAACGTAGATGTATCAAAAAAAGAAGAAATATATCGGTTATTCGATAAGTTAAAACAAGAAAATGTCATTCTTGATTCCTTAATAAATAATGCAGGAATTTCATCTTTTATCCCACTTGATGAGCTTACAATGGATCATTGGGAAGAAGTAATTCATACAAACCTTACAAGTGTAATGCTTTTCTCAAAATTGGGTTCTAAACTCATGCATAAAGGATCCTCTATCATTAATATAGCTTCAACTAGAGCTAGTATGTCTGAGCCTGGAAGTGAGGCATATGCAGCGTCAAAAGGAGGCATCATTGCTCTAACTCATGCTTTAGCTTCGAGTTTAACAGGATTAGGTATACAAGTGAATACAATAAGCCCCGGGTGGATTCAAACGGAAAATTATCAAGAATTAAGAGAAAAGGATCATAGCCAGCATTGGTCGAATCGGGTTGGCACTCCAGACGATATCGCCAGAGCTTGCTTGTTTCTAGCGGATTCCAAAAACGATTTTATCAATGGAGAAAATATTACTATTGATGGCGGCATGACAAGGAAAATGATCTACAATCATTGAAATTAATTCACAACAGGGGTATCATCAATGATGATGTTAATTAGAATGAGGTGCAGCTATGAACAGAATAGACATGATAGCCACAGACATGGATGGTACATTATTAAATGACGGCCGGAATGTATCCAAAGCCAATGTCGAAGCAATTTTAGAAGCACAAAAAGCAGGGAAAACGGTCATCGTCGCAACTGGACGTGATTACACTGAAGCTCTTTCCCCATTAAAAGAAGCTGGATTGCGATTGCCGCTTATCTGTGCAAATGGAGCGGACATTCGCCGCGAAGACGGTAAAGTCCTTCATCAGCAAACATTGTCTGATGACCAATTCAAAACGATGGCAGCTATGTTAAGAGAAGAGGATATATATTTTGAAATCTATACCTCTAAAGGTGCCTTTACTGATAACGAAAAGAAAGGCCTTGAACTAGTCATTGACTTATTAGAAACAACCGGAGAATTTTCCTCTAAAGAGGAAGCCACAAAACTCGCTGAAAAACGTTTTGAAGTAGGTGCCATTAATCGGACAGAAAGTTATGAGTCTGTATTAGAAGAAGAAAATACAGAATTATTTAAAATACTTGCTTTTTCCACAGATGATGTCAGACGTAATCGAGTGAAAGATGCGATGGAGCTTAATTTGAATGTGGCGATAAGTGCATCCGCGAAAGATAATCTGGAGATCACCCACAAAGATGCAACGAAAGGAAAAGGCATTGAAGTGATGGCTTCGTATTACGGGATTGATGTTTTACATACGATGGTAATTGGAGACAATTTCAATGATGTATCTATGATGGAAGTTGCTGGGTTTCCCGTGGCCATGGGCAATGCCGAAGATGAGATAAAAAAGATATGTAAATTAGTTACAGCTACCAATGTACAAGACGGAGTGGCAAAAGCTATTCAAACAGTAATACCGCACATGCAAAAATAAAAAGGATGAGTCAAAAGGTATCATAACCTTTTGACTCATCTTTTTTCGAAATAAAGTATATTTAGATTAGCAGGAAAAACTAAAAAAGGTTTTAACTAGAACGACTACGCCGCTTTAGATTCTTGATGAACGGTTTCTTTTGATTTTATACCGACTAAATAATAAAGACTAAATAGAACGCCAACTAATGCATATCCTAGCGCATAATCCATTGCTGCTCCGAATGCCATGTTGGGGGCATGCATCAGACCGATAAAACTTAAAATGGCACCTACGAAAGAAAAAATGGCTGCACGGTGGAACTCATGATCAATGATAAATACCGTTATTGCACCTAGAATAATAGCCGTAAACATCGCACCTTCCCCAAGTGGAACAATTCCTGGTGATAGCTCAGCAATAGTTTCCGGCACGGGATTGTTAAATCGAGTCATTAAGTAATTAGCAAAATAAGGCAGCATGGCAATTGCTACAGCTGGATAATATTTTTCTAAATTAGTACTGAATGCCGAAGAAACCATGGATATTCCAACAAAAACAAGGATAGGTGCTACTACCGCAACAGGAATAATCGCACTTAATGCAGCGATAATTCCAAAGGATGCCGTGATCAAGAAAACAATAGCGTTTAATAAACTGTACCCGCGACCGGCAGCCATCTTTTTAGAGCCGACGCTGGCAATATAAACAGTGGTAGGGAACATTCCGCCGAAAACAGCACCAAGCATCGTTCCAACACCATCGACAGCTTGACATTCCCGAACGTCATAGTCATCTCCTTCTGCTTTCATCGCCTCTACATTGTTCATCGTTTCCACAGCATTATAAATAGTAATAGGTAAAATAACAGCAAATAAAGCGATAAGTGCACCAAACAAATATTGAAACCCTTCTATAAGATCAAGAGAAGGCAAAATTGGATAGAATCCTAAATGGCTAAAGCCTTCATTAATAGCAGCAGTATCTACGTAGCCTAATCCGAATGCGAGGGAAGTTCCAATGATCATTGCAAACAGGGAAGCAGGAATTCGAAAAGGAAGGGCAACCTTGCCAACGATCCCTATAAGAATGACAGCAAGTACTACTAATCCAACCACTGGCATCTCAAAGGAAGTAAATAACATTTCCCCGGCAATAAATGTTAGTGCTACACCAGCTAATGCCCCGAGCATAGCAGCACGTGGTATATTTCGTTGCACCCATCTTCCTGTGAAGCTGGCTAAAACCTCTATAAAACCACTGATAAATGCAGCAGCGAGAGCAATTTTCCAAGCTAATTCTGGATCATTTGTAAGTGCATTTGCGGGAACAAGTACTCCAAAAAGAAAGATAAACATGACTGGTGTACTTACACCGTAAGATAGCGCGGTAACATCGGTCCGATTTTCTTTTTTTGCTAGACGATTAGCCATAAATGCATAATAGATATTACCGAAAATTACTGCCACTGCAGCACCAGGAATTACTTTTCCGAACACTAAACTAGGCGGAAATCCCATGCCAAGCAAAGTAACTACAATGATGACGAAATTTGCTAAGTTATTTTGAAATAATGCGAAAAATGCATCGATATCTTCTCGTTTAAACCAAGGGTATTTGATCGTCGTAGTTGTCATATGTTGTTCCTCCTAAAGTTTTATAGTTGCGTCTTCAAATGAAACAGTTCCATTTGAAAGGTTAGCGATTCTTGCAAGTGATTCTACACGATAGCCTTTATCCTCCAGAATTTGTCTGCCAGGTTGAAATGATTTTTCAATGACAATACCGAATCCAATCAGTGTGGCATTCGCCTGGTGTACTAAATCCGCTAAGCCGAGTGCGGCTTGTCCATTCGCAAGAAAATCATCAATAATTAAAATGTTATCTTCGGGGCTTATCAGTTCCTTGCTGACAGCAATCTCATTCGTTACCTGTTTTGTGTATGAATGGACGCTTGCTGAATAGAGATGATCGGTCATAGTAAGAGATTTTCTTTTTCTTGCAAAAACAAGATCACAGTCCAGGGAGAGAGCCGTCATTAAAGAAGGCGCAATACCAGATGATTCCAAGGTTACTATTTTAGTAATATTATCCCTCTTAAATAGCATAGCGAATTCCTCTCCTATTTCTTTCATTAAAGAAGGTTTAATGGCGTGATTCAGAAAGGAATCAACCTTCAGTACTCCTTCATTAATGACTTTTCCTTCGCTTAATATGGTTTTTTTAAGCACATCCATGACATATCGCTCCTTTAATTAAATTCAAATACAAAAAAACTCATGATTTTACTCACGTCTCTAACTAGAGGGGAGTAAAATCATGAGTTCCACCTGTAACAAATGAGGAAACAACTATAGTCCAAAATTATGTATGTGTACATATCAATGGCATAGCTTTAGATGATTTTTTACATCCCGTAGTCAGGCAATTTAAGGTAGCCTGGTAGAAACTTGTGAGCCATATCCTCACTTTTATACGAGTTGATTTTTTAACAACGAATTGATTATAACATATTTAATTTAAGCAGCAACCTGTTTTCCGAATGAAATACTTAATATATTTAATATCGTACGGATTATGACGCTGAGAATGGGTTAGAATTAAAATTTTCAGTTAATTTTGAAACGAATCGTAAAATGAGTGTTATTTATATAGAAATGATCGAAGAGGGGAAAGGCTAAAGCGTTTGGCGGCGGAAAGCGTCCATTTGTATAGATTTCTTGTACCGTTTAGTTATGCAAAAGAAGGTAACATTGTAAATGGAGGCTAATTAATTAAGTAAACCACAGACTTGGTTAATCAGAAAACAGCTAGTTGAATTGAGCCAATGAAAAAATGGTGAGAAAGTAAGTTATAACAATACCAAGTAAATAAAAAATGGCAAACTCCCGAAGAGTTTACCATTTTAAGAATTTGTACCACAGTCTATGATAAGAGATATTAAAGACACTTCGATAGACTGCTAGAAAGTATAAAATGACAGCTATCTTTACGCCACACGCATCAAGGGAAGTTCATCCTCCTTTCGAGTAGCACCTACACGCACTTCGTAGGTGCTACTCGGGGTGGCTTTAAAGATCAAGCTGTAATTAATAAAAGACGGCTATGCCGTTTTTCTTATTACACTTCCATTATCACGTTGCCGTCGATCATAGTTAAAACAAAAATTGCTAATAGAAAACAATAAATTGCAAAGTAAATTAGTTTACTCTTTTTAAGAAAATCGATTAGCCAGATAATACCTAGAATGGAAAAGACAAACGTAATGACAAACGAAACAACGAGGTTCAATGGACCGATATATGCAAAGGCTGCTGCTGAAAAGTCCTCGAAAGCTAAGACTGTAGAACCTAAAATAACCGGAATAGCTAACAAAAATGAATAACGAACAGCTGTTTCGCGGTTTAAGCCGACTAAAAGGCCAACTACAAGAGTGGACCCAGAACGAGAAATTCCGGGAATAACTGCCAAGGTTTGTCCTAAACCAACGATGATTGCATCGATAAAAGTCATTGAGCTTTCATCTTTATTCCCGACTTTATGAAAACGTTCAATGAAAATTAATGCTAAACCAGTGAGGAATAAAGATCCAGCTATCATTGCCGGCGTTTTAAGGTTAGCACCAAGAGCATCTTGTAACAGTTTACCTAAAATACCGGTTAGAGCAGTTGCGATCAGGATGTACAATCCAAAATAAAATTGCACCCGATCTTTTGGTGAACGTTTAATCACGAAATTGAAAAATCCTTGAATCACATCCCATACATCTTTCCAAAAATATAAAATAACAGCTAATACGGATGCTAAATGCAAATAAATTTCAAATGCTAGTCCAGGAAATGTATAACCAAATACGAGCTGAGTGATCACAATATGTGCAGAACTTGATACGGGAAGAAACTCGGTAACTCCTTGAATAATTCCAAATACTATCGCCTCAAATAACGTCAAATAAATCTTCCTTTCTTCTGTTCCTGTTTAATATAATTGTTTGTAGTTTATACTCACATAATAAGCAATACTTATTTTACCAAAGTTAAGAACAAGAAAGTATGTTTTATTATGAAAAATTATTTTCTTTTAAATTCCTGCTGAATTATCATATAATAATAAGGACGTTTTAATTCCGAAATATTTATTTTAATTATTTTGGAAGTTGAGGAGGTAGTATGTTTTTAAAGAGGTATGTATCGATTGCAATTTTAGTTGCAGCTGTTGCTATAGGTGCTTTTGTCATTGTAGATAGCCGACAGGATAAGGCGTTAGATGATAATCAACAACGACTCGATGAATTCGTTGAAACTGGGGGGATCGAAAATGAAATCCAAAACCAAAGCGATGAGTTTGAAGAATATGAAGAAAGCAGTGAGACAGGTACTAGTACTGGAATGATAGCGCCGGATTTTATTTTACCAACATTGGACGAGGAGAATGATGAGGTAAGCCTTTCAGATTTAAGAGGGAGTTATGTCATTGTGAATTTTTGGGCAACATGGTGCGCACCTTGTCGCGATGAGATGCCTGATTTTATAGACTTCTTCGAAAAGTATCGAGACGACGATGTTGAAATGATCGGTGTAAATCTTACAGATACAGAAAAGAATATGAGTGATGTGGAACAGTTTGTGACTGATTTTCAAATACCTTTTTATGTTGCTCTTGATGAAAAAGGAATTGTAGAAGACACCTTTGAGTTACATGCATATCCCACTACGCTTATTATTGATCCTAATGGTCGAATCGCAGTGAAACGACTGGGCGAAATTGACTATGAGATGTTAGAGAATTACTTTTTGGATGTAAGAGAAAGTTTTGAATCAAAATAGTTTGAACCCCAAAAAATGAAGGTAGGATCACTCGGTCAAATATACCGTAGATCCTACCTTTTTTATAGTGAACCTTAAGACTCTAGAAATTTGTTATAGAGGAGACTTAGTGTTTAATAAAACAAGCTTCACATAACTTTTAACTTAATTTCTGTGGTTTTCATAAACGGAAGCTTTGAATAGAGCTTCTAATTCTTTTGTCAGCTCCACGGATAATGGACTAACATTTGAGCTTTGAATATTTTCAATTAATTGGGAAGAAGTACTTGCCCCAGTTACGGCGGTAGCTACTTGTGACTGGTCCAAAATATATCTTAATGATAATTGCTGACTGCTCATTGTGTTGGCATCAGCAAGAGTATTGAGCTTTTCTAAGGTAGCTCGTAATTCTGCTTCAGAATAGTCTAGGAACCCTTTTTCAGTGATTTTCCGTTCAAAGTCATTTGTTAAAAGTCCCTTTGATACAGGTCCTCTTGCAATCATAGACAAACCGTGTTTATCTAGAAGGCTGAACCATTCTTCCGGGCGTCTATCGAGAAGACTGTATTGCATCATCACACTGACTATATTTGATTTCTCAGCATATTCTTTGATGACGTTTGGTCTAATCGAAGAAATACCATAGTATCTTATAGTTCCTTCCTGAACTAATTCCTCAAATGCTTCAATGGTTTCGTCTATAGGATCATCAATGGTCCCTCCATGGAGCTGATAAAGGTCCAGATAATCAATATCCAAACGAAGCAAAGAGTTTTTTAAGGCTTCTTTTAAGTAATTCTTAGTTGGGTTCCATCGCCACCCATCAATTCCTTCCCCCCACTCATTTCCGCCTTTTGATGCCAAAATAACATCATGTCTCTTACCTTTAATTGCTTTTCCGACCGTTTCTTCATTAAAACCCAGCTGGTAAAGGTCTGCAGTATCAAAAAAATTCACGCCACGGTCTATTGCCTCGTGGATAATTTTTTCATTATGTAAGTGGTCATCTGATAATGACATGCAGCCTAGACCAATTTCAGAGACAAATAAGTCTGAAGTTCCTAATTTATTTTGCTTCATTTTAATATCACCCCTAATATGTTTTTACCCTATTTTTGCTAAAGTAATCCTATTTATTTCTTTTAAACTTTAGAATGTCTATGTATAGTAGATATACGTAGAATACACAATAATAAGTAGAAATGAAAGAACGGAGGAAATGAAATGTCTGAAAAGTTAAATGAAACAACGATTCGAACGACACCAATCTTTCAAGGGAAAATTATTGATCTCGAAGTTCAAGATGTAACTTTGCCGAATGGGAAAGAAAGCAAACGCGAGGTGGTCCATCATCCAGGTGCAGTGGCAGTGATAGCATTCACCCCTGAAAATAAACTTATTCTAGTTAGGCAATTTCGGAAACCTTTGGAGAAAGTACTTGCAGAAATTCCGGCTGGCAAATTAGAAAAAGGAGAAGATCCTCTTGAGTGTGCAAAGCGTGAGCTTGAGGAGGAGACTGGCGTACAAGCGGAAAATTGGACAAAACTCCATTCGTTTTATACTAGTCCAGGTTTTGCCGATGAACTTGTTCATGTTTATTTGGCAGAAGGATTAGGGGAAGGTATGGTAAATATGGATGAAGATGAATTTGTAGAGCGGATAGATGTAACTCTAGAAGAAGCGGAAGCACTTATAGAATCTGAAGAAATTCATGATGCAAAAACAATATATGCTGTCCAATATTGGAAGCTGCGGGGTTAAATACTAGATTGAAAATTAGTTACTAGAGATAATGGTAATTTTCTTCTATCGAATTGCTGAAATGAACCATTTTCTTATTTAAACCGTCATAGTTGATTCCTTCTTTTCATAGACTCTGATAGAGAGTGATTCGGAGAAGAAATGAGGAGAATTGGATGAGACATTTTCACATGAGACGTAACCGGATATTCACCCATCTATCAGGGAATAAAGCTACGTATATCTTTTCTATCGTTTTAATTCTAATGGGTGTGATCTTCGGAGCAGTTATTGTTAATAGCATGAATTTCACACAAAAAAATGACTTGTATGCATATCTTACGTTGTTTTTTAGTGAGGTAGACAGTGGAGAATTTGCCAATGCTACAGAAGTTTTTACGCAAAGCTTTGCTTATTATATTAAAATTATAGGATGTATTTGGTTACTGGGTTTGTCTGTTATTGGGTTACCGGTTATTTATATACTCTTATTTATAAAAGGTTTAATGGTAGGATTTACAGTTGGGTTTTTAGTAGATCAAATGGGTTTTGAAGGTTTTATATTTGCGTTTTCAGCCGTATTTCCCCAGAATATCGTGCTTATTCCTTTGTTCATCATTGTTGCTGCTGTAGCAACCACTTTTTCCTTGAAAATATGGCGACAAATTATTGGACGAGGGAAAGAATCTGTTTTCACGCATTTTATCGCTTATACATTATTTTTACTTTTAGTTAGCGGTGGATTGGTTGTGGTTTCGCTTTATGAAGCATTTGTTTCTCCTAGTGTGATGAAATTTATTGTCACTCACTTGTTATAAAAAAGTACTCATTATCACTTAGTAATAATTATAAATAAAAGATGATAACGATTCTCATTTGACACTTTTTTTTCTCAAATAGTATAATGGATTGAGAATAACATTCTTACTCCTGTGAAAGTATCGTTGGTAACGGTTTTCCTTCGGTTTTGGAGTGAGCGAGTGGCAGGGGGAAATTACATGGAGCAACGTATTGAACGCATAAAAAAACAGTTGCATTCGCAAAGTTATAAATTGACACCTCAAAGAGAAGCAACCGTTAGAGTTTTACTTGAGCACGAAGATGACCACCTTAGTGCTGAAGATGTATATATGCTGGTAAAGGAGAAATATCCTGAAATTGGACTAGCTACCGTTTATCGAACACTAGAATTGCTGACTGAATTAAAAGTAGTTGATAAAATTAATTTTGGTGATGGTGTTTCTAGATATGACTTGCGTCAAGAAGGAGCAGCGCACTTTCATCATCATTTAGTTTGTATTGAGTGTGGTTCGGTAGATGAAATTCAAGAAGACCTCTTGGAAGATGTAGAAAAAGTCGTAGAGGATCGCTGGAATTTTGAAATCAAAGATCATCGACTTACTTTCCACGGGATTTGTCATCGGTGTAAATAAATAGGAAATCAAGTGACTACTAGGTTACTTGATTTTTTATTTTAAAGTTAGGCTACTAGCTACTAGTAGGGGTGGCGAAAGCTCATGGTGTATTTATTTAAAGACGCTACGCTTTTTCTTACAACCTTTGAACATATTTATACATTTACATAAAACATCCATGTACTCGTCTAGGGGTACGATATTTTACACAATTATGGTTAAAACTTAATAACTAGGTTAACAGGTGAACGAACGCATTTCCCGTTTTGCTATCCTGATAAATAGAAGAGGAAATGAACGACCACAAATTAATCTCTTAATATTTGAAATTCCTCCCTCATCCAGGTATACAATGTTAATAGCTTGGCATATCCTTTAGTAACGTTATTACTAAAAGAGGGATATAAAATGAGATCAGTAAAACAAATATTTCAAGGGTTTTGGGTGTTTTTCTTGTTCATGGGGTGCACCATTGTTTTTTATTATGGTATTCTATGGGTGAGCGATGTATATGAACAATACGATCGATATGAGGAACCACAAGGCAAAGCTTTGAAAGTCTTTCAAATTTCATCATTTGATGAGAAGAAAGATGTGACGTTTACAGATCGATTACGGATTTTTTTAACTGAAGGAGAATAGAGTAGAGCGTAGAGGAGTGGAATAAAAGATTGGAAAAGCATCTGAAAGCGTTTATTCAATTTTTAATTGTAGAAAAGGGTCTTGCAACAAATTCAACAAAAGCTTATGAAAAAGATTTATCAACGTATCTCAGTTTTATTGAAAATCAGGCAGGAATACAGTCTGTAGAAGCAATTCAAAAATCCACTATTCTTCAGTTCTTGAAACATCTTAAAGAGTTGGGGAGAGCAAGTTCTTCCTCAACGAGAATGCTTTCAACAATTCGTTCTTTTCATCAATTTATGCAAAGGGAATCGATCATTTCACATGATCCAACTTTACATATTGAGAGCCCTCGGCCAGATAAAAATCTACCAAAGGTTTTATCCACATCAGAAGTAGAAATGTTATTGGAAGCACCAGACGAACGAACTCCATTAGGTATGAGAAATAAAGCAATGCTAGAGCTTCTATACGCAACGGGAATTCGAGTAACCGAACTTTGTACGATGAAATTAGCTGATATTCATCTACATATGGGATTTATTCGGTGCATTGGGAAAGGGAACAAAGAAAGAATTATTCCTTTAGGACAAGTCGCGAGTGAAAGCTTAGAGAAATACTTGCAAACTAGTCGGCCTAAGTTATCCAAAAAGCAGGATCATGACTTTTTATTTGTTAACCATCATGGAAGGTCAATGAGTCGCCAAGGTTTTTGGAAAGTATTAAAACAAATTTCAAAGGATGCTCGTATTGAAAAAGAACTTACTCCACATACATTAAGGCACTCATTTGCAACACACCTATTAGAAAATGGAGCTGATTTAAGAGCGGTTCAAGAGATGTTGGGACATGCAGATATTTCAACGACGCAAATATACACACATGTTACTAAAGTTCGAATGAAAGAAGTTTACTCGCAATATCATCCAAGAGCTTAAAAGGATTTAAAAAACAAATCAGAGGTCTGACTTCAGACATCAAGGGATTTGCGGTAGTTTTAGTGGATCAGGGTATAGTAACCATAGATACAGTTACATTTTAGGAGGTATTATAATGAGCAAACGTTATCAACGCGTTTTTTTGGTTGTGATGGATTCTGTAGGAATCGGGGAGTCACCAGATGCAAAGGAATTCAACGATATAGGCGCAGATACATTAGGACATATTGCAGAAGCCAAGGATGGTTTAAAAATGCCAAACATGGACCAACTAGGCTTACCCTGCGTGAAAGAATATCAAGGCTGTGCAAAACCGGAAAGTCCAAAAGCTTATTTTGGTAAAATGGAAGAGGCTTCCGTAGGTAAAGATACAATGACAGGGCACTGGGAGATTATGGGACTTCACATTGACCAACCTTTTCGAACGTTTCCTAACGGTTTTCCAAAAGAGTTGATTGCTGAAATAGAGCAGAGAACGAACAGAAAAGTATTGGGTAATAAACCTGCGTCAGGCACTGAAATTCTAGAGGAATTAGGTGCAGAACATTTGAAAACGGGGGGGCTTATTGTATACACATCTGCTGACTCTGTTCTACAAATTGCAGCACATGAAACGATTATTCCGCCTGAAGAGCTCTGGGAAATTTGTGAAATGGCTCGTGAACTAACATTAGATGAAAAATACATGGTTGGACGAGTGATTGCACGACCATTTTTAGGCTCGCCCGGAAATTGGGAACGAACATCGAATCGTCACGATTACGCCCTTAAACCATTTGGGAGAACTGTCATGAATGAACTTGTGGATCAAGGCTATGAGTCCATTGCAATAGGGAAAATATCCGATATTTATGATGGAGAAGGAATTACTAAATCCTTAAGAACAACCTCAAATATGGACGGGATGGATAAATTGTCAGAGTCTTTGCTGATGGATTTTAAAGGATTTAGTTTTCTGAACCTTGTAGATTTTGATGCGAAATTTGGACACAGGCGAGATCCTATAGGTTATGGTGATGCGTTAGAAGAGTATGATGCAAGGTTACCTGAGATTTTGGAGAAGCTGAAAGAAGACGATTTACTAATCATTACAGCTGATCATGGAAACGATCCTATCCACCATGGGACGGATCATACGAGAGAATATGTACCCTTACTTGTTTATAATACAAAAATGAAAAACGGAAAATCTTTAGGAACTAGAAAATCATTTGCAGACATAGGTGCAACCATTGCGGATAATTTTGAGGTTAATTTACCAAGTATAGGGAAAAGTTTTTTACAAGAATTAAAATAGGAGCTGAGGCAGATGTCAAATAGTGAAATGATCAAAGACGCAAAAGAGTATATTGAAAAACAACTTGTATCCAAACCTTCGATAGGACTTATATTAGGCTCAGGTTTAGGAATGTTGGCAGAGGAAATTGAATCACCTATTCATATTCCATATCAAGAGATTCCCGGATTTCCAACTTCTACAGTAACAGGTCATAAAGGCCAACTTGTCATAGGTGAATTACAAGGGAAAACAGTAGTAGCTATGCAAGGGAGATTTCATTACTACGAAGGGTATTCAATGGATTTGGTAACTCTTCCGGTTAGAGTAATGAAAGCAATTGGTGTTGAACAATTAATTGTTACAAATGCTGCCGGGGGAATTAACGAAACTTTCGAGCCTGGTAATTTGATGATTATTAAAGATCATTTAAATATGTTTGGTGACAATCCACTGATAGGTTCTAATAATGACGAGCTTGGCGTGCGTTTCCCTGACATGTCACAAGCGTATACGGCAGAGCTTGTTCAGTTGGCTCATCAGGTAGCTAAAGATATGAATTTCAAAGTTCAAGAAGGCGTTTATGTGGGTAATACAGGGCCAACCTATGAAACCCCTGCCGAAATTCACATGCTTCGAACACTTGGAGGAGATGCAGTCGGCATGTCTACCGTTCCAGAGGTTATTGTTGCCAGACATAGTGACATGAATGTTTTAGGAATTTCATGCATTTCTAATATGGCAGCTGGAATTTTGGATCAGCCATTAACGCATGACGAAGTGATGGAGACGACGGAACAAGTAAAAGCAGATTTTCTTTCTTATGTAAAACAAATTGTCCTAAATATGGCCGAATGGAAGAATTAAGATGATAACTTCAGAGATGATTCATGAATCATCAGAATGGATAAGAAAGCAAATCGACGTTCAACCTAAAATTGGCATGATCTTAGGCTCTGGGCTTGGAGAATTAGCCGATGAAATTGAAGATGCTTTAATCATTCCTTTTGATAAAATTCCACATTTTCCTTCTTCGACAGTAGAAGGACATAAAGGGCAACTAGTTATTGGCAAGATGGAAGGAAAAGTAGTTGTTGCTATGCAAGGAAGGTTTCATTTTTATGAAGGATACTCGATGCAACAAGTAACCTTTCCAGTTCGTGTGATGAAAGAACTGGGGTGTCATGTTTTGATTGTGACGAATGCTTGTGGAGGGATGAATGAAAACTTCCAACCAGGTGACTTAATGGTTATTAACGACCATATAAACTTTACAGGAGCAAACCCTCTCATTGGTCAAAATCTTGATGATTATGGACCTCGTTTTCCGGATATGAGTCAAGCGTATACTTCTACCTTGAGAGAGTTTGCATTAGAAACAGGAAAGAAGCTTGGTCAAACCCTTCAACAAGGAGTGTATGTGGCTGTAAGTGGTCCAACATACATGTCTGGAGCGGAATTAATCATGCTGCGGAAATTTGGTGCAGATGTCGTAGGAATGTCTACGGTACCTGAAGTGATGGTGGCAAGTCATATGTCCATGAATGTTCTCGGGATATCTTGTATTACTGATATGGCAATCGGAGAAACAATCGAAGGAATTACTCATGAGGAAGTCATGGAAGTTGCGGCGAAAGCAAAACCCCGCTTTAAAGAACTCGTTAAAGAGATATTAAAAAGTGGAGATGAGAGTCTTTGGGTAAAAAAATAAGGAGGAATGAATCATGAGAATGGTAGACTTAATCGAAAAGAAGCGGGACGGTCAAGCTCATACGAAGGAAGAAATCGATTTTATTATTCATGGTTATTCTACGGATGAAATTCCAGATTATCAAATTAGTGCATGGGCAATGGCAGTATTTTTCCAGGACATGACACAGGAGGAGCGTGCCTTCTTAACTGAAGCAATGGTCCACTCTGGGGATACGATAGATTTATCAGCAATTAAAGGTATAAAAGTCGACAAGCATTCCACTGGCGGGGTAGGAGATACAACGACGCTGGTATTAGCTCCTCTTGTAGCTAGCTTAGGTGTTCCTGTAGCTAAAATGAGTGGTCGTGGCCTTGGTCATACAGGTGGCACAATTGACAAATTAGAAGCCATTCCAGGTTTTAGTGTAGAAATCACAAATGATGAATTTATTGACCTAGTAAATACGAATAAAGCAGCGGTAATTGGTCAAACGCAAAACTTAACCCCAGCAGACAAAAAGCTTTATGGCCTGCGGGACGTAACAGCTACGGTTAATTCGATTCCGCTTATTGCGAGTTCAATCATGAGCAAGAAAATTGCATCAGGTGCTGATGGTATCGTCCTTGATGTAAAAACAGGTGCTGGTGCATTCATGAAAGAATTGTCTCAGTCAAAAGAGTTAGCGGAAGCGATGGTTCAAATTGGTAATAATCTTGGTCGTAAAACGTCCGCAATCATATCAGATATGAGCCAGCCGTTAGGTTTTATGATAGGAAATGCATTGGAAGTGAAAGAAGCAATTGATACGTTAAAAGGTGAGGGACCGGAAGATTTAACGGATTTATGTTTAACATTAGGCAGTCACATGGTAGTAGTTGCCAGTAAAGCAGATACGTTAGAGGAAGCGCGGGAGATGCTTGAAGAGTCCATCAATTCAGGTAAAGCTTTAGAGCAATTTAAGATATTTATTGAATCGCAAAAAGGTGATCCTTCTGTGGTCGATAATCCAGAAAAACTTCCGCAAGCATCCTTTAAAGAATCTGTCCTTGCTGAGAAAGATGGATTTGTATCAGGTATAGAAGCTGATCATATAGGGACCGCTGCAATGGTATTAGGAGCTGGTCGCGCTACAAAGGACTCCGTGATTGACCTTGCTGTAGGAATCGAGTTACATAAAAAAATAGGAGATTCCGTTAAAAAAGGTGAATCTTTAGCTACTATTTATTCGAATCAAAAAGATGTCATTGATTCGAAGAGTAAAGTGTTAGCTTCTTATCACTTTTCATCTGATCCAGTCTCTGCTCCTACATTAGTGTATGACATTATCACGTAAAGTTTTAAAGTTTAGCCGTCAAGGAAAGTTAACCAACTTTCCTTGACGGCTTTTTTTAATTCTACCTCCTCGTGAAATGAACATGCCTCTTCCTCTGTTAACATAGCTCTGAAGCTATTGTTATTTCTGCTAGAGTCGCCGCTTTTGATATCTTCGGTTTATTCTTCTAAGAACAATCCTTTTATTTGAATGAGGTTCCATAAACAGGTGTATGAAAGTTTTTCATAAAGAAATAAATTCATTAAAGAATAAGACTAGATTTTTTGGAGAAAATAGAATGGCATAGATTGATAATAATCGGAGGGATACGTGTGAAAAAAATACTTATTGGCTTGGTAACGACCCTTGTTTTTTTAACACCAATGAATCAAGCGAATGCGGAAGAAGATCAGCATGAGTTTGCGGAAGAAGCGACATCTGCTATTTTAATGGAGAGGGATACGGGGACAATTCTCTTTGAAAAAAATAGTCAAGAAAAGCTTCCACCGGCAAGTATGACCAAAATTATGACAATGTTGTTAATTATGGAAGCGTTGGATAACGAGGAAATTACTTGGGAAGATACAGTTCGCGTCAGTGAAAAAGCTGCTTCTATGGGTGGTTCACAAATTTTTCTGGAACCTGGGGAAGAAATGACAGTCAAAGAATTAATGAAAGGGATTGCTATTGCCTCTGGTAATGATGCGACTGTAGCAATGGCTGAGTTTTTGGCAGGATCTGAAGAAGAATTTGTGAAAGAAATGAATCAAAAAGCAAAGGAACTGGGATTAGAAAATACTACTTTTCAGAATACGAACGGCCTTCCAGCTGCTAATCATGAGACATCGGCTTACGATATGGCAGTGATGGCAAAGGAATTATTAAAACACGAGGAAATTACGGAGTACACGAGCTTGTACGAAGATTATTTGAGAGAAAATACAGATAACCCTTTCTGGTTAGTTAATACGAATAAATTAGTTAAATTTTATCCTGGTGCAGATGGATTGAAGACTGGATTCACCAGAGAAGCAATGTATTGTTTGACTGCTAGTGCGAACAAAGATGGCATGAGGATGATCGCTGTCGTCATGGGTGCTCCATCTCCAAAAGAGAGAAATCGCCAAATTACCGAAATGTTTGATTATGCATACAGTCAATTCGCCCTTCACACTCAGCATGAAGCAACAGATATTCTAGGTGAAGTAAAGGTTGATAAAGGTGCTGAATCTAGCGTAAGTGTTAGTGCAAAAGAACCTGTTTCGATTCTAATGAAAAAAGGAGAAAAAACAGATGGGTTATTAGAAAAGACAGTGTGGAAAGAAGATGTACGAGCACCAATTCAAAAGGGCGATGAGTTAGGCACTATTTCGCTTGAAAGAGATGGTGAGACTCTCCTATCTATGCCGCTTATTGCCACGGACGATGTGGAAGAAGCTTCTTTTTGGAGACTGATGAAACGAACAAGTGAAGTTCTTTTTGGAAATGCCTCTTAGAGAAAAATGCTAAATTTGAATTGTTTTAGCGAAGTAGCACTAGTTTTGTTTTTGAGAAGGAAATAAAGAGAAATAGATGGAATTAGCTACGTAAACCATTTTAAATATGTGGTGAAGAAAATGGAGAAGGAGAGGTTGAAACATGAATTTATTGATTGACTTGGAAAAAAGAGAAGAAGTTTTATGCGTGCGTCTTGTTGGGGAACTTGATCATCACGCTGCAGTTAATCTGCGGGAAAGAGTGGACGCTGCTTTATCTGAAAATAATTTAACTCATGTACTATTAAACCTAGAAAAATTAACTTTTATGGATAGTTCTGGACTTGGGGTTGTTCTAGGTCGTTATAAGAGAGTGCAGGCAATGGGAGGAGAAATGGTCGTGTGTTGCATTTCTCCTCAGGTTAAAAGGTTATTCGAACTTTCGGGGATATATAAAATTGTTTCAATTACATCCAACGAGCGAGAAGGATTAAGCAGTTTAGGAGTGGTGGCGTCATGAATAATCGGATGGAATTATCTTTTTCAGCAATTAGTGAAAATGAATCGTTTGCCAGAGTATCCGTAGGCGCATTTGTCACACAGTTGGATCCAACAATGGATGAGTTAACTGAAATCAAAACGGTTGTGAGTGAAGCTGTAACGAATGCGATTATTCATGGTTATGGAGAAGGCAACGAAGGAACAATTTATATTGAAGTAATGTTAGAAGGAGAAACGGTTCACTTGATTGTTCGGGACGAGGGACGAGGCATCAATGATCTTGAAGAAGCGAAGCAGCCTTTATTTACGTCATTACCTGAACTTGAAAGAAGTGGAATGGGATTCACCATTATGGAGAACTTTATGGACAATTTGCAAGTGGAATCAGAACCAATGAACGGGACAACGGTAACCTTGACGAAACGTCTCTCAAATTCTAAAGCACTAGCGAATTGAGAGGGATTTTATGATGAGTGCCAATGTGAAAAAAGAAAAACGGAAACACCTAGAAGATAAAGAGGTCAAAAAGTTAATTAAAGAAGCTCAAAGTGGTAATAAAGCTTCACGTGAAAAAATTGTTCACCATAATACGAGATTAGTATGGTCTGTGGTGCAACGTTTTATGAACCGGGGATACGACCAGGATGATTTATATCAAATCGGGTGTATTGGATTAATAAAGTCTGTCGATAAATTTGACCTAAGCTTTAACGTAAAGTTTTCCACATATGCAGTTCCAATGATCATAGGAGAGATTCAGCGGTTTCTAAGAGATGATGGAACAGTGAAAGTAAGCCGGTCGATTAAAGAAACTGCTAATCATATTCGAAGAATGAGTGATGAATTATCCAAAAGTCTTGGTAGAGTTCCTACAGTGAAAGAGATTGCTAAACAGTTAGACATTTCACCTGAGGAGGTTGTTTTTGCCCAGGAAGCGAGCAGACAATTGGCTTCTATTCATGAGACAGTATATGAAAATGATGGGGAACCAATCACAATATTAGATCAAATCTCTGATGATAGCAATTCGGAGTGGTTTGAAAAAATAGCGCTTAAAGAAGAAGTGGAAAAATTGTCGGAACGCGAAAAACTAATTATTTTTTTACGTTATTATAAAGATCAGACGCAATCTCAAGTGGCTACTAGATTGGGAATTTCACAGGTTCAAGTATCACGGCTGGAGAAAAAAATATTACTACAATTAAAGGAACAACTCAACGAATAAAGTTGAGTTGTTTTTTTTGTATTGATTCTTCCTTATTCACTCATACTATGTGTGATCACAATAGAAAGGGGACTTTTAATATGGGTGAATCACAAAAAGAAACAGATAAAAAGCCCAAAATATCACCTAACATTCTTGTTAATGAAGCGGAAATTACAAGAAGAGTTGGAATCGGAAAAAGCTTTGATGTAGACGTTAGAAAATTACATATATTAGATAAGGACGTTCAGATTTATTTTACAAATGGATTATGTGATATTGACTACGTAATTGAAATACTCAAAGAATTAATGTTTCTTGACACGACTCACTCTAAAAAACTAGATGCTCGTAAAGAAATTCAGAATCATTTGGCACATGTTCAAGTTAAAATGACTGAAATTCTGGAAGACGCTATAAAAGAGATGCTTTCAGGCCTGGTGTTCATCTTAATAGAAGGTGAATCAGAAGCAATCATAGTCGATGTGAGGAGCTATCCTGGTCGAGGACCAGAGGAACCAGATCTAGAGAGAGTAATAAGAGGGAGTCGTGATGGATTTACAGAAAATATTATCGAAAACACAGCTTTGACACGAAGAAGGATTCGTGATGAAAGACTTAGAAATGAAATGACCCAGGTAGGCAAAAGGTCAAAAACAGATATTTGTATTACTTACATCGAGGGGATAGTCGATCCAAAATTGGTAGAAGTAATTAAAAAAGAATTAGATGGAATTGATATAGACGGCTTAACAATGGCAGATAAAATGGTCGAGGAATTTCTAGTAAAACAAGGCTGGAATCCCTTTCCGATGGTTAGATATACAGAGAGACCAGATGTAGCGGCAACCCATTTATTTGAAGGTCATGTCATTTTGTTTGTAGACACTTCTCCCAGTGTGATCATTCTGCCAACAACATTATTTCATCATGTACAGCATGCAGAAGAATATAGACAAGCACCTTTGGTTGGGTCCTTTATGAGGTGGATACGTTTTGCAGGGATTTTGTTTTCCTTATTCATTTTGCCTTTTTGGTTATTAGTAGTTAAAGATCCCGGTCTATTACCTGCTAACCTTGAATTTATAGGACCAAATGAAGTGAACGGAAATATACCTATATTTGGACAAATATTATTTGCAGAATTAGGAATCGAACTGTTAAGAATGGCAGCGATTCATACCCCAACCGCGATGGCTACTGCATTAGGTCTTGTCGCTGCCCTGTTAATTGGTGACATTGCCATTCAAGTTGGACTATTTGTCCCAGAAGTAATTCTGTACGTAGCAGTAGCTGCTATAGGCATCTTTGCCACACCTAGTCATGAGCTGGGGGTAGCAATAAAATTACTTCGATTAGGTTTAATACTTGCAGTAGGTTTTTTCGGTGTCCCGGGACTTGTTATCTCCTGTGTGATTTCACTCGCATATTTAGCCGGAAGAAAAGCGTTAAATGCGCCATATTTGTGGCCATTTTTACCGCTTTATCCTAAAGCTGCAATAGATATTTTTATACGTCAAGCAGTTCCGCTTAAACGGATAAGACCTAGCGTTGTCCATCCAGTCGATTCAATAAAGCAGAGAAAAACGTAAAGTTGTTGCGTGAATAATTTAACTATGCTATTGTTTAACAAAATGAATAAAAACTTGTAATTAGGTAGAGGTGCAATCTCGAAAAAGTATACTGTTGGAGCTTCAGGACAGCTATGAAAACAGAGGAAAGGTCGAATTGCCGAAGCAGCTATGTTTCCTTGACTTAGCTTGCTGGGGTATAGTTGAATAAACTATGCACTGTCACTGCGTTTGTAGTGGAGCACTATCCTATTGGAAACCGATGGACTAATCGAAAACCAAGAGGAATGGATGTGTTTCGCATTCATTCTTTTTTTTATTCATATATAAAAGAACCGAGAGGGTTTGCTGATAAGGAGTGATATAGATGGGTTTTTATGGTACTAGTAGTGTCAACCAAGAAGGTCATTTGACAATTGGCGGGGTAGATGCCACTACCCTTGCGGAAACATATGGTACACCACTATTTGTATACGATGTGAAAGATATTCGAAATAGAGCACATGAGTTTCAGGAAGCATTTATAAATCAAGGTGTAAATTATCAAATAGCATATGCTAGTAAAGCGTTCAGCTGCATAGCGATGGTCGAATTGGCCGATGAATTGGGCTTAAGTTTGGATGTCTGTTCAAGTGGTGAGCTCTACACAGCATTGCAGGCAGGCTTCCCTGTAGACAGAATCCATTTTCACGGAAATAACAAGACGCCGGATGAGCTGGAAATGGCAGTGAAGGAAAAAATTGGCTGTATTGTTGTGGATAATTTCACAGAATTGGCATGGTTAATGGCGATAACAGAAACAAACAAAACGAAGATGGATGTTTTGATCAGAATTACTCCAGGTGTCGAAGCCCATACACATGAATATATTTCAACCGGTCAAGAAGATTCTAAATTTGGCTTTGATTTAAACAGTGGGCAAGCGAAGAAAGCTATAAAAATGATATTATCTCATTCCTTTTTAACTTTACAGGGTGTACATTCCCATATAGGTTCACAAATTTTTAAAGCGGAAGGATTCCAGGAAGCTGTGAAAGAAATTTACCGTTCTTTAGCTGCTTGGAAAGAAACATTAGATTATTATCCAAATGTACTTAATTTAGGTGGTGGTTTTGGGATTCGATACGGTGACCAGGATCACCCTCTTCCTCTCCATGTTTATATTGATTATATGGTTGACAAAGCCAAAGAAGAAGCAGCGAAATTAGACATGCCAGTACCGGAAATTTGGATTGAGCCAGGTCGTGCTTTGGTTGGAGAAGCAGGTACAACGCTTTACAGTATAGGAAGTAGAAAAGACATCCCCGACATTCGCACCTATATTTCAGTTGATGGCGGGATGACTGATAATATTCGCCCGGCACTCTATCAGGCTGAATATGAAGCGGTTCTTGCAAATAAAGCTAACGAAGAAAATACAGAGGTTGTCAGTATTGCCGGTAAGTGCTGTGAAAGTGGAGACATGCTTATCTGGGATATTTCCTTGCCACAGACTACACAGGGGGATATTTTAGCGGTATTTTCAACAGGTGCATACGGTTATTCCATGGCAAATAATTATAATCGCATATTACGTCCAGCGGTAGTTTTTGTTGAAAACGGAGAGCATGAATGTGTTATAGAACGAGAATCATTAGAAGACCTTGTTCGGCATGAACGTCGTTATAGTGCTGTGAAGGGACAGAATCGGGTAGAAGGTACGGTATAAAAAATAGTTTAATAACGTAGAGGAAACTAGATAAAATGCTATCTAGTTTCTTTCTGTATTTAACTAGTGTAAAATAAAGAATGTGTACATAATTAAAAATACTATGGAGGTTTTAGATATGAAAAAAGGTGAAATTACGTTTGAAAATGGAGAAAAAGTAGTGATTGAATTTTATCCCGACGAAGCACCAGGTACGGTTGCTAACTTTGAGAAACTTGCTAATGACGGTTTTTATAACGGATTAAATTTGCACCGTGTGATCCCAGGGTTTGTAGCACAAGGTGGTTGTCCAAATGGATCTGGTGCAGGCGGACCGGGTTATACAATTAAATGTGAAACAGAAGGAAATCCTCATAAACATCAAAAAGGAAGTCTTTCAATGGCTCACGCGGGTAAAGATACTGGTGGAAGTCAATTTTTCTTAGTGCTTGACCCACAGCCGCACTTAGACGGTGTTCATACTGTTTTTGGTCAGGTAATTGAAGGTCTTGATTCAGTAGATAGAATTAAACAAGGTGACGTTATGAAAGAAGTTACTGTTTACGACGCATAATCAATTAACTTAACGACCGCATATTTTTTGCGGTCGTTTTATTATACGTAAGAATTCATAAAATTCTTGATTTTTTTTCGAACAGAGGTGCTCGAATCCACTCTAGGCGGACGGATTTCGTTGGACAAGTACCGGAATCCACTGAAAAAGTGCTTATATTTATAGGATGGATTTTTACATATAATGTAATCGTATAAAGAGGTTGAGGAGCCCTGCGCAAACTCGCTTTCCGCGGAGAAGTCAACAATCCGCTTCGAGCTTTGCTCTGCAGGGTCTTGCCTGACTTCCTTTT